>RGVM01000810.1 GCA_010027295.1 Chitinophagia bacterium | reverse complement strand
ACGGACCGGTGTTGGGAAGCCAGCCCAGTTCGCCCTCGTGGTTGCCGAGGGCCACGTAGAGTGCGCTGCTGTGGCAGAGCGTGTTCCAGTAGTCCCGATACAGGAGGTTCTTGCCGGTGATGGTCTCCGCGTTGATGAGGGGCATCTTGTCGGTCATGAAGTTGTCGCCGAGATCGACCATGAAGTCCGGCGACTTCGAGAGCATGTGCTGGAGTGTGGCCCTGTAGGCTGTCGGATACGTATTGCTGTCGAGATGCGGGTCCGCCTCCACCGTGAAAGAGAATGTGGTGCCCCGGCTCCTCTTCGTGGTGAAGCTCCGTTCCGGCCCCGCGGTGAAGGGCTGGGTGCCATTCCTCGGCCTGTACCATGTCCGATAGAAATATCGGGTATCGGGCAACAGGGACTCCTGCTGCCATTCGACAGGCAGGTTCGCCTCGGCGAAGGTGTCGCGCGTCCGCACGGTGTGGATGCCGCTCTGCCTGCCGAAGGTCAGGTGGAAGTCGGTTTCCCGGTCGAACAGGATACTGACGGTGATGCTGCTGTCGGTGGGCCTCCCCAGGATCTCATTGGGCGTCTGTGTCCGTGCATGCATGCCGAGCAGCATCGGCAATGCGCATCCCAGGAGCCTCTTCCACGACAGGCGTGCGTGTGGTTTCATTTGCGGATGAGTATTTTTCGGTTCACCGATCGTCCGTCTTGAGAGAGCCGAAGGACGTATTCGCCGTTCGGAATCCGGGAGAGGTCCATTCGAACTCCCTGTGCTTCGGACAGGAGTCTGCCTTGCATATCGAACAGCGACATGCCGGTCACCCTCGCGGCTCGGGGCCAGCCAGCCTGGATCCAGCCGCTGGCCGGGTTGGGGAAGACCCGGATGTCCGATTCCTCATCCGGCAGTGTATTGTCCGTGGAGGTCACCGCACAGCTGCCGAGTGAATATGAGAAAGCGATCTCGCCGTTTCGCCGGGTGGCGGACGTATCCTTGGGGAGCCATGCCCTGATGAAGTCCACCTTCACGCAGGCGGGGTCGACGTTGACGCGGAGGTGGCCGGTCCCCGGGAGTGTGTTCGAGACATAGGCGTCGGCATTGGCGAGCATCCCGATTTCATAGGTGGAGTCCGCCGCCATGGGCAGGGCCTGGTAGACCACGTTGTCCCTGACCTCCTGTGCGAA
>RGVM01000809.1 GCA_010027295.1 Chitinophagia bacterium | reverse complement strand
TCGCAGAGGAGGTACTGGGAGAAGGCGATTGCGAGGGGGAGTCCGCCTGTGCCCTGCCGGGCCAGCAGGAGGATGGCGTGGCCGAGCCGGTCGTTGGCCGCCAGGGAGCGCAGCTTCTCCTTAATGTCTTCCTGCCCTATGACCTCAGCGAACCGCATGCAATGCGAAGATACGCAGGCGTCACGGGAAGGGATGCGCGGAAATAAGGCATCCCGGGAACCGAAGGTCCCGGGATGAATGTTGGATCGATGTAGAAGGATATCTGCTCAGTGGAGATAGCGGGTGATCTCCTCACTGCCGGGTTCGACGCGGCTGGGGAAGACGGCGATAAGCTTGCCGTTCTCATCGAGGAGGAACTTGGTGAAGTTCCATTTGATCTCGGCATCCATGACGCCGTTGAGTTCCTTGCGCGTGAGCCACTGGAAGAGGGGGTGGGTGTCATCGCCCTTCACAGAGACCTTTTCGGCCATGGGGAAGGTGACGCCGTAGTTCTTCTTGCAGAATTCCTTGATCTCCTGGTTGGAGCCGGGCTCCTGTCCGCCGAAGTTGTTGGCCGGGAAGCCGACGATCACAAGCTTGTCCTTGTGTGCCTCGTAGAGTTTCTGCAGGTCGTCGTACTGGCGGGTGTACCCGCATTTGGAGGCGGTGTTCACGATGAGGATCTTCTTGCCTTTGAACCTGGAGAAGTCGATGTCGGAACCATCGAGTCCCGGCACTTTGAAATCATGGATTCCCTTGAGGAGGAGGAGGGCTGCGGCAGTCATGAGAAGTTTTGTCATTGTATGAGGTTTGTCGTGTTTCTGAGCATCAAACAAGGTCGTGGAGGATTTGGTTCATTGCCGTTCGTGGCATCCGATGTCGGGTCTGGCATCCCGGGGTTTGCCTTCGATGTCGGTTGCGATGCCGGCTGGGAGTCCCTTGTCGACGGCCGGTGAGCCGCGTCGCTGGATGCGTAGGTCGAAGTGGCGTTTGGCGATGTCGATGCTGTCGAATCGCGGATCGAGGTTCTTGAGGTTGTCGGCCAGGAGGGAGGCTGTCGGGTCGGCGCCCCGGTAGAGGCAGTTCCGGAAGCTCACGCGGAAGGGGGCGCTGCCCCTGCGACTGACGACGGCCTCGTTCTCGACACCGCCATCGCTACCCCATAGGATGCAGTTGGTGAGTTCGGCCGTC
>RGVM01000808.1 GCA_010027295.1 Chitinophagia bacterium | reverse complement strand
CAGCCTCCCTCCCTGGCACGTTCCACAGATCGTGTAGCCCCTGTATTTGGCGATCAGGACCCGCACGTGCAGCTTGTACTTCTTCGTCTCCAGCCAATCGAAGAGACCCAGCACGCCGGGGAACGCACTTGGCGTGTCATCCTCGCCGTGAATGATCAACCGCTGCTCGGACTGACTCAGCTCTTCGAAGGGGGCGCTCATCGAGATTCCTCGACGTCGGGCAAATTTCTTCAACTCCCCGCGCCACCACTCGAACTGCGGCTTGGTGAAGGGCTCGATTGCTCCTTCCTCGAGGGAGAGCGTTCGGTCCGGGATGACCAGCGAGAGGTCCACCCCAATCGTGTTCCCAAACCCCTGGCACGTCGGACAGGCACCATACGGGTTGTTGAAGCTGAAGAGTCGCGGCTCTGGCGGCAGATATTCCAGTCCGCACCCCTTGCATTCGTACTTCTCGGAGAACCAGTGCTCTTCCGAAGTGGAACCGACGGTCCGCAGGACCACCTGTCCGTGCCCCTCCTGGAAGCAGACTTCGAGCGAATCGACGAGCCGGTTCGCCAAGTCCGGTCGCACGACAAGGCGATCGACCAGCACGAAGTAGTTGTCGAAGCTCTCCGCTACGAAGCTGTCCGGGCTCTGCAGTTCGAGGATTGTCTCGGTAGGGGCATGGTAGAGGCGCGTCAGTCCCCGCTGCATCAGGCTCATCAGATGCGCTTGGAGGTGGATCCGGGAACTGATCTCTGGGGAACTTCCCGTCTTCTTCCTCTTCTTCGGCGCGGCGGGCTTCGATTTGCTTTTGGCAGCGGTGCTCTCCGTTGCCTCCTCGGGCAGGGCACCAGCAGTCTCCATCCCGGCAGTCGCGGGAAAGAGGACGTAGAAGCGCGTTCCCTCTGGCCACGCGAGCGCCTGCTCCGTGATCGATTGAGGCGTGTCGCGCTGGACCCGGCTCCCGCATCGCCGACAGCTCGTCTCGCCAATGCGCGCAAAGAGCAGCCGCAGGTAGTCGTAGATCTCTGTCTGGGTCGCGACCGTCGAGCGTGGATTGCGCGTCGTATTCTTTTGACTGATGGCGATGGCTGGGCAGATACCGACGACCTCGTCGACCTCCGGCTTGTCCATCCGCTCGAGGAACTGCCGCGCATAGGCCGAAAGGGACTCGACGTAGCGGCGCTG
>RGVM01000807.1 GCA_010027295.1 Chitinophagia bacterium | reverse complement strand
GACACGCTGCTCCATGAGTTCCGACGCGAACTCGAACTGATCGCGGAAAAAGGCCCTGAGGCGAAGTATCTCGAAAAGGTCAGGAAGCAATGGCTGGAAGGATACCGGACAGATATGAAGACGAACGAGTTCTGGTTGTCCAAACTCATGCAGATCCACGAAGGGGAGACCACGGCCGACCAGTTCCTCAACTGGGAAAAGCATGTGCAGGCGCTCACACCGGCCGATGTTCGTGAGGCGGCGCAGCTGGTCCGGGCGGCATCGACAAAGCTCATCGCCGTCCAGATGCCGGAGAAGCGCTGACGGACAGGCATCCCATAACGAAAGAGGGGTCACCGGTATCGGCGACCCCTCTTTCGTTATCAGATTCTACCTGGATTCAGTTCCGGATCATACCGAAGAACTGATCGAAGAGATAGCGGCTGTCATGTGGACCGGGCGTAGCCTCGGGATGGTACTGAACGGAGAACGCGGGACGGTCCTTGAGTCGGATACCTTCGATCGAATCGTCATTGAGGTTGACATGCGTCACCTCGGTGTTGGGGGAGTTGCGGATGGCTTCCGGGTCGACGGCAAAGCCATGGTTCTGGGTGGTGATCTCGCAGGTACCTGTCACAAGGTTCTTGACGGGATGGTTGAGTCCCCGATGCCCGTGGTGCATCTTGAAGGTGGGGATGCCGTTAGCCAGCGCCAGCAGCTGGTGGCCCAGACAGATGCCGAAGGTAGGCTTCTTACGTTCCAGCACCTTCTTCACCGTCTCGATGGCATAGGGCATGGCGGAGGGATCGCCCGGACCGTTTGAGATGAAATACCCATGCGGCTCAAAGGCGTCGAGGGTCTCTGCATCGGTGGTGGCGGGATGCACGCGCAGATAGGCGCCGCGGTCCACCATGCATTGGAGGATGTTGCGCTTGATGCCGAAGTCGAGCACCGAGATGCGAATGTCGGCATTGGGGTCGCCCATATGGTAGACCTCTCCTGTGGTGACGCGGGATGCCAGCTCGAGACCACCCATGTCGGGTACTTCCGCCAGGCGTCGCTTGAGCTCCGCCACATCCGTCGTCTCGGAGGAGATGATGCAGTTCATCGCCCCTTTGACGCGCACGTGTGTCACCAGGGCGCGCGTGTCGATGCCTTCGATGGCCACGATGCCCTGATCGTCGAGGTATTG
>RGVM01000806.1 GCA_010027295.1 Chitinophagia bacterium | reverse complement strand
CGACGATGGAACGGAACAGCGTGTAGATAAGGGGCCTGCCACCCGATGCGACGAGGATCTCATCGAGGCCGTACGTAAGCCCCTGACGCTCGGCGATGTATTTGGAGATGGCCCTCCTGAGGTCGGGCTCGCCCTCCCCTGCCGGATAATTGGTCAGATGCCTACGGTAGGCGAAGACGATCTCCTCCTCGAGTTCTTTCGGGATGGGGAAGAGCTGTGGGTCGAAATCGCCGATGGTGAAGTTGAACACCCGGTGCCCCTCCGACATCCGCTGCCGGATCTCACCGTTCATCCGCACAATCTCTGATCCGATCAGCGTCTCCGCCAGCTCCGATAGTTTGGGGTCATTTGACATGTCCTGGAATGGTTGTTCCTGCGTCATGCAAAGGTACCACAATCACCCGGTGACGAGCGGTCCCGGTGCGGCAAAACCCGAGAAGCACCGGTACTCATGGATTCCGGCCGCCGAAGAATTCAGGACGGTTGCCCTCCACGAAGGAACGATACCCCTGCCACGGACCCTTTAGGAAAGCATCGATGCGTTCTACTGCCCCGGACATGAGTTTTTCCGCCCTCTCGACGAGCATCATTTCCTGGGGACCGGGCACGATGGGTTTTGATCCGATGGACTGGCTGGCCTGCTGGAACTGGTTCATGACAGTGACCTGCGGCATCTGGCCATAGCCCTGTGCCGTCTGCCTCTTGCCGTTGATGGATTCCTTCAGCGCCTTCACGGAGTCTTGCATCGCCTTGGTCGACTTGCGGATGGAATCACCCATCGCACCCTTGGTGTCGCGGTAGGCCGTCTCTATCCGGGTGAGCGCCTCCTCGGCATCAGCGAGTCCGTCCATAGCTGCGACGAGCGGTTCAGCACTGTCGGCTAGACGGTCCCTCAGCGCCTGTTGGGCCTGTCGGACCTTTATCCTGTCACCGAGCCTGGGGTCCGGGCGAATGGTCAGCCAGAGGGAGTCGGTGTGTTTGCCCTGTTCGAGTACGACTTTATATCGTCCGGGTATGACCGGCTGTCCACCGGTCTCCGGGGCTCCGGGTTTGGGCCTGGGAGAGCCCGGCATCCGCCGTCCCCTTCCCTCCATGCCCCAGTACATGCGGTTGAAGCCGGGGTTCGATTCCCAGCGGAGTGTTCTGATGGTGGTGCCCTTCTCGTCGAGGA
>RGVM01000805.1 GCA_010027295.1 Chitinophagia bacterium | reverse complement strand
GTCAATCCCGCATTGGTGCGCCGGTTCGTGCCCGACAGCGTCTACCGGAAGGAGTTCCGAAAGTCAGACAGGCCAAAGTTCCACGCCATTGGCCGAATCTCGGTGAAGGATGGCGAGAGCTATCTACTTCTGCGCGCCTCCACAGCCGCCCGGACGGCGGCATACCTCCTGTGCTTCGACGAACTGGACAGTTTTCGTGTATCCATGCCCGTGATGCGTCTGCCCTCCGAACCCCGGTATCGGATGGAGTTCTCCGTCGATCGGCGGCACGTGATGTCGAAAGTCCGTACGCGTACGTCCAGGGGCGGACAGGCCCTGTATCGCAAGGACGCCTGGGTGTACAACTCCGCCGGCGTCTTTACCCTGGTGCTGACCGAGAGCAACGAGCCTGTCGAGGATGAGGAAGTGTACAACCCCATCGACACCTTCCCGTCCACACGGCCACTGAGCGGCGACTACCGGATATCCAGCCGCGACTTCGTATCGATCCGTGACGGCCGCTCCGACAAACGCCTGCTCTTCTTCCTCCACATGGAGCGGAAGGAGGGGCAGTGCACGGGAGAGCTGCGCGGAGAGATCGACATGGTGGCACCCGGCATCGCGCAATACAACAGGGCCGACGACCACTGCATGCTCGAGTTCGCCTTCCGGGGAAACACGGTCACCGTCCGCGAATTGTCCGCCTGTGGCAACCGGCGAAGCGTGAGATGCACTTTCAGCGGCACCTACCGCCGCAAGCCGCCCGCAGGCCACAAGAAGCGCTGAGGCCCGCCGGGGGATGGTTGGCCGGGGCTGTGACTTCTCCCATCGATGCATTAACTTGCGCCTCCCATGACAGATTTCAGGAACTATTCGGTCCCTTTCCAGACGGACCCGCGCTATGCCCGCAAGGTGGCCTACTTCTCTATGGAGTTCGCCGTGCACCAGCCTTTGAAGATCTACAGCGGCGGACTGGGCTTCCTCTCTGGCTCGCACCTGCGTAGCGCCTACGAGCTGCGCCAGAACCTCATCGCCATCGGCATCCTCTGGAAATACGGCTATTACGACCAGGCCCGCAACCAGGACCAGACCCTGCAGGTCCAGTGGAACGAGAAGATTTACAACTTCCTGCAGGACACGGGTATCAAGTACCAGGTTATCATCCATGACGCGCACGTCTGGGTCAAGGTGT
>RGVM01000804.1 GCA_010027295.1 Chitinophagia bacterium | reverse complement strand
GGTTTCGGGGGAGGGGTATTCCCGTTGGCAGGGCAGCCTGGGCTTCCATAGCAACCCCTGCGGAGGGGATCCGGATAACGCGGGTTATGACTTCGAGATTTTTCAGTGCGGAGGATGGTTGGCGGCCGAACTCCAGCGTTACCTTGACTAGGCTTGGCAGGGTGTTGGTTTGGGTCCAATCGGGGAAGAAGTCATTTTTGCGGGGGTCCCAGAAGCCAACCTCGAAGCGGGTCACGTCTTGGGCCAGAAGGACCGGGAAGGTGCGGGGGTCGTCGGAGACTTGGTCGAGGATGCTGTTTTGGCGGAGATACAAGGCGGGTGCCCCTTGGGGATCTGCTTCTACGGTGAACGTGACGCGACGCACCTGTTCTCCCTCGAAGAAGCCGGAGCCAGGAAACGATGGGGCAAGGTGAGCGACGAAGCTGAGGGCTGACTGGCCTCCTGCGTTGTCGGCCAAGAAGGCGTAGTGCCTGGCATTTGCTGCGAAGAGGATGGCCGACCCGAGGGCATCCTGGACGGTCTGGATGGCTGTGCGTTGGCGTTGGGCATTGGCGGCTAGCCTGAGGCCTGCAGCACTGCTCTGCATGAGTATTCGCCAACTTCCGTATAGGAGCGAGAGAACGATGGCAAAGATGGCTAGGGCCACCAGGACCTCGAGCAGGGTAAAGGCCGCCGCCGCCATGGGTACGGAGTTCTCGGTGCGGCGTGGGGTGTAGTCCGCTACTGCATGGTTTGTGCGTGGATGCCTTGGCCTGTGGCAAAGGGAAGAGGCCCTGTTCTCCCGTGTTAGATTGCGGTTGGACGTGTTCATCGACCCAGCCTCCGGGTTGAGTCAGGTCGGTATAGGAGAAACTGCATGGAGGACCGGTCGGGATTGGGCCCTGTCCCGCCGGAGACCTCGATTTCAACGAGAAAGAGGCCGTTGGAGACGGCTCCATTGCCGAAGTCGAACTCGGTAATCCGGCGGGTCCACGTATAGCCAGGGTTTACATCCCCGAAGTCGCCTGAATCGACTCCTTCCTCCAGGCGATTGGTTATGCTGAGCAAGGCGGCAACCGAGGAGGCGTCCACGTGGACGCGACCGAGGGCACGTGCCGTGCGCAGGTTGGTGATGCAGAGGGTGAGGATGGCGAACAGTCCGACGGCGAGCACCGCTGACGCAATGGCTACC
>RGVM01000803.1 GCA_010027295.1 Chitinophagia bacterium | reverse complement strand
CCTCCGCTCCGGATCACACCCAGACATCTCCGATCAGGCAGGCTTCGACCAATCATCCGCGCCGGGACGACCACGGGCCGGCCTATCACCAGAGCTCTTTAGACCCGGCCTCCCAAGGCGTCCATGTCTGGTCCCGATTGCCTTCCCCGAACGCGGCCGCCTCCCCGCATGAGAAAGGCCGCCTCCGCCCATCCTTCCGAGCCCTCTGCCTCCTACACCCATGACAACATCTCCACCCACGCGACGGCGATGCTCGTCGCTCACCCATCGGCGGACTCGGCCATGAATACATGCGCACGCCGACCATATTAGGAACCATTTTAGGAACCATATTAGGAGGACTCGGCCATGAATACATGCGCACGCATGATGCAAGAGTCCCCTCAGTTCTTGGCGTCCTGCACTTAGTCCTGCAGCAGGGTGGCGCTTACGGCTTTGGCAGGTGCTCACCAACATCTCGATCTTGGGTTAGGCTGGCGAGATCACGATCTCGGACTCGGCCGGCGAGATCTCGATCTCGTATTCGGCGGGCGAGTTAACGATCTCGGATTAAGCGCGCGAGATCGTGAACTTCTCCCAGCCTCCGACATTGCCACGATTGCAGATCATCTTGCTGGGCTCGTCGGCGCAGTACTGGTTGTTGCGGCCTCCCTGGAGGGCGAACGAGTACGTGCTGTCGCTCAGCTTCGAGAGACGGAACTTTTCCCAGCCTCCGACAGAATTACGGTTGCACACGATCTGGTCGTTCTCATCCGCGCAGAACTTGTTGTCGCGGCCTCCCTTAATGCTGTAAATGCCGTCGGGGAGGTTGTAGGTGCCCTGCGGAATCGACCAGAGTGCCTTGTCGCTTGAGTCGTACTGGACGAGCATGCCATCGTCCTGCATCTGGAGATATCCTGTGAATGCTTGATTAGAGGATTGGTGATTGGCCCAGAGATACTTGTTTGGCTGACCCAGGGTCAACCTGTAAAGTACGAGATTCTTGTCGGTCTGCATGCACAGCTCATAGTCCGCCGTGACTGAGGGGTCGCTTGTGTGCGTGGCCCATATGACTGCCCCGGCAGTGGAGTACACGACAAAGTTACCATCCTTCTGCATCACGGCATAGAACTTTTGGCCGGTGCTTTGGATTCTGTCGGCGCCTCCATTGGTACGCAGGCACGAGCCAGCG
>RGVM01000802.1 GCA_010027295.1 Chitinophagia bacterium | reverse complement strand
CGCCTCCAGCAGGGAGAAGTCCGCAGAGGCTTTCTCGATGAGGAGCCGGTCGGTCTCCGAGATGAACCGTGCCTCGGCCTCGGGTGAGGCGTCTCCGTAGACGGCATGGAAGAGATTGCGAACAGCCTCGGTGTCGTATGTAGGAAATCCCCCGGAGGTGATCTCCTTCCAATACTGGGGAAGCTTGCGGAGCTGGTCAGGACCTCCGATCAGGCTGAAGGGATGGGCATGGGTCTTGGGTTGGTAGCCGTGTTCCTTCGCGGAGAAGATCGCCGCGACGGTCCATGGCTTCTGAAGGTCTCCTCCTCCCTTCTGGTAGCGTTCCTCCAAGGCATCGAGGACGCAGGCCTTCTGTGCCTGAACCTGGTCCTCCGCGCGTGATCCGGCCTCCCCGTCACGCTGGCCCGTGGGGGTGAAGACACGGGCCCGCGTCTTGACCTCAAGGACCAGAAGTCGGCCGTCAGGACCGAGGATCAGGAAGTCACCTTCCTTCGGAATTTCGCCATCCAAGTAGTCGTAGCACCAGCGGATCGTCCAGGAGTCATCGAGGCTCTTGAGCGCCTGATAGGCGATCAGCTCCCCCTCGTTGTCCTCATCGAGGGTCTCGGGAGAGCGGGCGATGTACCAGCGGGCCATGGAAGGCTAGGCTATCCGAACAGGCTCAAGACAGAAGGCTTTTAGGCAAGCCCCAAAGGCCAAACGACTTACAATGCTGAATGTATTGTAAGTCGTTTTGTGCCACCATCAAGAAGGCATCAGTGCTTCAATCCGGTCATCCGGGCGAACTGTTTGGTGGTTCTGGCATAGGAGGAATCAATGGGATCAGCCGGGATTGCAGTGACACTTGATGTCAACGCGATCGGTCAGAATTCCATCAATGCCAACCAATCGTTTCCCAGCTGCCGACGCCGGTGGCGACATCCCGCTGACCATGGCCCCGCAATCCCCTCCGGAAACGTGCTGCGAAATGGAGTGGCCGGACTCCTGGGGAAGCAATCCTCCGATCCGGCTTCAACCCTCGGAGTCATTAGCCGGATCCTCGGTCGAGACTGACCGGATCATCAGCCGGTGGCGCCCCCGGATTGCCAATCTCGTGGAGCAGGCCCTCTCCATGGCGAGGGAACTTTGCAAGATGGACTGGAACGGGATCGAGGAGCCCTATCCCTGCTGCC
>RGVM01000801.1 GCA_010027295.1 Chitinophagia bacterium | reverse complement strand
AACTCGCCGCCCATGAAGAGGAGCTTCTTTCCTGGATGCGTGAACATGTAGCCGAACAGAAGGCGAAGGTTGGCGAATCGCTGGTGAAAGTCGCCGGGCATTTTGTCGAGCAAGGAGCCTTTGCCGTGCACGACTTCATCGTGCGAGAGAGGGAGCATGAAGTTTTCGGTGAAGGCATAGATGATGCTGAAGGTGATGTCGTTTTGGTGATATCGGCGGTAGAGCGGATCCTTGAGGAAGTATCGAAGGGTGTCGTTCATCCAGCCCATGTTCCACTTCATGGAGAAGCCTAGGCCGCCGAGATAGGTGGGCCGAGAGACGCCGCCCCAGGCGGTGCTTTCCTCGGCAACGGTCATGACGCCTGGGAAGTGGAGATGGACGAGTTCGTTGAATCTTTTCAAGAAGGCGATGGCTTCGAGGTTTTCATGGCCGCCGAAACGGTTGGGGATCCACTCGCCGTACTTTCGGCCGTAGTCGAGGTAGAGCATGGAGGCGACGGCATCGACCCGAACGCCGTCGATGTGGTACTTGTCAAACCAGAAGAGGGCGTTTCCGAGCAGGAAGTTGGCGACTTCGTTTCGGCCGTAGTTGAAGACCATGGTTCCCCATTCGGGGTGCTCGCCTTGGCGCGGGTCGGCATGTTCATAGATGGCGCTTCCATCGAAGAGCCGAAGTCCGTGGTCGTCGCGTGGGAAGTGAGCGGGTACCCAGTCGATTAAGACGCCGATTTCGTGCTGATGGCAGTAATCGACAAAGTACATGAAGTCCTTG
Organism: Chitinophagia bacterium; assembly: GCA_010027295.1. Taxonomy (GTDB): domain Bacteria; phylum Bacteroidota; class Bacteroidia; order Chitinophagales; family Chitinophagaceae; genus Pollutibacter. Next base: position 403 of record RGVM01000801.1, on the reverse strand, counting down.
GGGTTGCCGAACCGGCTGGTCGGGGCGAAGTAGCCGAGCGTCTGATAGCCCCAAGATCCATCGAAAGGATGTTCGGTGACAGGCATGATTTGGATGTGGGTGAAGCCCATCTGAATGCAGTAGTCGACCAGCTTGTGGGCGAGTTCGCGGTAGCCGAGCATTTTCTCTGGGTTGTCTGGGCTGCGAATCCATGAGCCGAGATGGACTTCATAGACACTGACGGCGGCTTCGAGCCCGTTATGCCGTTTCCGGTCGCGCATCCATGCTTCGTCTTTCCACTGATAATCTTCGATGTTTTGGACGATGCCGGCCGTGTCGGGGCGGAGCTCGAAGTAGAAGCCGTACGGGTCGCTCTTTAGCGGTAGGAGCTGTCCTTCGGGGCCGAGGAGCTCGAACTTATAGA
>RGVM01000081.1 GCA_010027295.1 Chitinophagia bacterium | reverse complement strand
CGCCACCAGTTGATGCCCCATACCAGCAGGAACACGAGGATGCCGATGGCTGCCATCCGCCGCACGAAAAAGCCTATCTGCCGCTGCAGTGGCGTCTCCTCCCCGCCGATACCCATCAGCGAGCCCCCTATGCGCCCGAGTCGCGTGCCCGTGCCGATGGCCGTGACCTCTAGGACCGCTTGTCCGCCCACCACCTGCGTGCCCTGAAAGGCGAAGGGCTGCTCGTCGCGTGCGGTACGGTAGACGCTGAACGACTCGCCCGTGAGCATCGACTCGTTGAGCGAGAAGTCAGCCGACTGGATGATGCGTCCGTCTGCCGGTACCAGGTGCCCCTCCTCGGCGAGCACCAGGTCGCCGATCACGATCTCAGCCGCATCCACCTCCCGAATCTCGCCATCGCGGATGACACGGGCCTTCGGGGCAGTCAGGTCCTGCAGGGCCTTCAGCGCGACGCGGCTGCGGTGGTCCTGGTAGAAGGAGATGGCCGAGACCATGAGGATGGCCGCCGTCATGAAGACGGCCTCGGCCGTCTCCCGCAGGATGAAATAGATCACGGCGGCGGCGAGGAGCAGCAGGAACATCGGCTCCGACACGATGCCCTTGAGGCTCTCCAGCAAGGCGTTCTCCTTGCGATAGGTACTGACGTTGGAGCCGTGCCGCTGTCGCGAACGGTTGACCTGCGCCTCGTCCAGGCCCGTCAGGCCGAAAGGGTTTGGCATATGGGTAAAATTAAAGGAAATCAACCCTCGGGCATCTTCCGGCCTGACATGGCCGTCCACGATTCGCTACCTTGCGCCCATGAGTGCATGCCGCATCGTCTTTCTCGGCACCCCCGACTTTGCCGTGGCCTCCCTTGATGCCATCCTGCAGGCCGGCTTCGAGGTAGTCGGCGTCGTCACGGCACCCGACAGGCCGGCCGGTCGTGGCATGAGGCTCACCCCCTCCGCCGTCAAGGAGTACGCCCTGCGCCATGGCCTCAGGCTGCTGCAGCCGGAACGCCTCAAGGCCCCTGAATTTCTCGACGAATTGCGTTCCCTCCGGGCCGACCTGCAGGTTGTCGTGGCCTTCCGGATGCTCCCGGAGGCGGTCTGGGCCATGCCGCCCATGGGTACCGTCAACCTCCACGGTTCCCTGCTGCCACGATACCGGGGCGCCGCCCCGATTCAGCATGCCGTGATGAACGGCGAACGCGAGACGGGCGTCACCACCTTCCTGCTCAAACACGAGATAGACACGGGCGACCTTCTGCTCCAGGCTTCCATTGCGATCGGAGACGAAGAGACGGCCGGCGAACTGCACGACCGCATGAAGTCGATCGGCGCTGACCTCCTGGTGCGCACCATCCGGGGACTGGTAGAAGGCATCCTGATCCCTGTGCCGCAGACATCCCTGTCAGCGGAAGAACTCCAGAGGGCGCCCAAGATACGCAACGAGGACTGCCGGATCGACTGGAGCCAACCTGTGCGCCGCGTGCATAACCAGGTGCGTGGGCTCTCTCCCTCGCCAGGTGCTTTCACGGAATGGCAGGGCAGGTCGCTCAAGATCTTCAGCTCACGCCCGGAGGAGTGTTCCGTCGACGCCCCTCCCGGCACGCTGCAGACGGACGGCAGACGATCCTTCCGCTTCGCCTGCCCTGACGGGTGGCTTCATGTGCTGGAGCTCCAGGCGGAAGGACGCAGGCGGATGCCTGTGGAGGAGTTCCTGAAAGGATACAGGCCTTGAGGAAGGGGAATGCCGTTGCTCCAACGATGGATCGTAATGTCGGTCCCGTCGGTTTCGCCTTGAAGCCGTAGTGACAAGCAGCTTTCACCGCAGCTCGATATTGACGAGTGGCACGCGATGCTTGAGGGCCTTGCACCCATTGCTTTCACTTGCCATTCAATTTCTGTATCTGTATGGACGTCCGAATGTCCTTTTTGCTTCTCGACGGACAGTCCGAAGCAGCATGCCTGGAAACGGCAGCCATGAGAGGATTTCAGTTGCGCAGCCCATGACACGCCCGGCACCCGCCAGGATGCCGGGCCCCATAAGCGACGAATGCAAAAACATGCCTAGCCTCCGCCCTCAGCGGCTCGGCAGATATACCCTGCGGGTGACCGTGGATGGCTGCACCGGACCCGAGTTGAAGCCCTTCCTGTTCTATTCAAAGTCCTCGGCCTACGACCTGGGCGGCGGACAGTACGTCAACGCCTTCCCGAACCCGGTGGTCGGACGGCCGAAAGTGTATTTCAGCGTTGACAGCCAGGCCGGCTGGTGCGCAGCCTGACGATCCATCGTCAGTGACGCATCCCGTTACCGGATCAGGGATAGAGGAGGTATTTCTTCCGGATCTGCCGGAACGCCTTCAGGCCCGGTTCCCAGCTGCGACGGATCTCCTTCTCGGAGTGCCCCGCCTTCAGGTGGGCCATCAGCTCGCCGTTGCCTGCGAGCTTGTTGAAGAAGGATGCCGTCGTATCCCCGGATTTGGGGATGATGAAGAACCTGTCCTTCTCGGGGAAGAGCCGGTAGGCCTCCAGCAGGTACTCCAGTCGGATGCGTCCCCCGGTCTGCCGTCGGATATCCTCCGGACGGCCTCGGAGATCCCATCCATGACAGGCCTGGCCCTTGAGTTTGGGTTCCCTGGCCCCTGGCATGGAGACGGGGGTGAAGGTGTACAGGTTCGAGGGCAGTGAGGGATGCCCGAACACCTGGAAGGGGGTGGGTGTACCGCGTCCCTCGCTCAATACGGTCCCCTCGAAATAACAGGTCGACGGGTACCAGTACACCGATGCCATGTCCGGCAGATTGGGGGAGGGTTTGACCGGAAGGTGATAGGTGCTGGCGTGGCTGTAGTTCCCGCAAGGTATCACGATGAGGGTGGGGGCGCCCGCACGGACGAGGCTGTCGTGGGCGGCCATGGCCTTCGGGGCCAGCCATCGCTCCCCTATCAGCATACGTGCGTACTCTCCGATGGTCATTCCGTAGACCACCGGGACGGGCTGCATGCCCACGAAGGAGCGGAAGCGACGGTCGAGGATGGGACCGTCCACATAGTGCCCGTTTGGATTGGGCCTGTCGAGCAGTACCAGCTTCCTGCCATGCTCGAAGGCCGACTCCATGTATTCCTCCAGGGAGGAGATATAGGTGTAGTAGCGAACGCCCACGTCCTGGATGTCGAAGACCATCACGTCCACGTCCTTCAGGTCCTCCGCCCCGGGTCGGCGCTTGCTACCATATAGGGACACGACGGGGATGCCCGTCTGCTCGTCCACGTAGTTGCCCACCTTGTCGCCCGCATCGGCCGTGCCTCGGAAACCGTGTTCGGGGCCGAAGATGACGCGGATGTCGACGCCGAGGCTCCGGAGCGTGTCCACGATATGCCTGCCGTCGGAGAGCACCGATGTGTGATTGGCGAAGATGCCGATGCGCTTCCCACGCAGCTCTCCGATGTAGGCGTCGATGCGGTCGGCCGCCGGCCGGGGTGACTGGGCCGCGGCAAAAAGCGAAACGGTCAGCGCAAACACCAGCGCCAGGATCCGGGGGGGCATCATGTCCTTTGTTTTTTTGGGCCGTTACCGACCATTCAGGGTATCTTTGCAGAAATCGAATAACCGTCGTTCTCATCGCTTCCGCATCCTGTCCCTTGTCATGCTCCCTGTGGGGGACTGTGACGGAAACTGGCCACGGCGCCGAAGGAATAGTCACGGGAAAGTAAAACAAAACCACATGGAAGCAAAAACGGGCGACAAGGTCAGGGTGCATTACACCGGCCGGCTGCTGGACGGCACTCAGTTCGATTCCTCCGAGGGCCGTGACCCGCTGGAGTTCACCATCGGCGCGGGCCAGATGATCAAGGGCTTCGACGCGGGCGTCGTCGGCATGAAGGTGGGCGACAAGAAGACCCTTCAGATACCCCCGGATGAGGCCTACGGCCAGCGCGACGAAGAGGCGGTCATCGAGTTCCCGGCAGAGAACGTACCCTCCGACATGCAGCTGGAACCGGGCATGCAGCTCACCCTACGCAACCAGTACGGACAGCCGGTCCCAGTCGTCGTCATGGAAGTGAGGGCGGATGTGATCCTCATGGATGCCAACCACATGCTGGCAGGTGAGGAACTCGTCTTCGAGGTGGAACTCGTGGAGAACCTCGGGGGCGGCTCACGGATCATCATGCCCTGATCGCATGAGTCGTGTCCGCCACACCTTGTGGCATTCCCATGCCTGAAACGGCTGTTCCCGGGTATGGTCTGTGAGGATAGACCTCTACGTTATCATCCTCTCCTGACCCACCATCCGAGCCAGACGCCACAGAGCCCCCACATCATGACGGCATCCGCCAAGTCGGCCCATGCGTCGCCCACCCTGTACCAGACATGCGCCGCGTAGGGGAAGGTCAGGTATCCGATCAGTCCGGCGAACACACAGGTCAGCAAGACCGTGGTAAAGGACGGCGAGGCCATCCGCATCAGTATCCAGGTCAGCATGCCCGCCATCAGGACGGTGACCAGGAATCCGCGCAGGATGTTGGAACCCATGTCCGTGTGCCAGGACTTCCGATAGCTCATCGTGGCCCAGGGCTTCCCGTCCAGTTGTTTCACAAAGGCATCCATCTCCTCCTGGGAAGCCCCCCTGGGGAGCCGGGGCAGGATGTAGTTGCCCTCTTCCATCCCGATCGAGCTGAGGAATGCGAGGACCGTGTCCTGTTTCGGGGAATGGCTCTCGGCCTTGTAGTGCAGGTCGAGGAACGTGTGGGATGCCGTTTGCCAGGCGAATGCGATGATCCCCCCCACCAGGGCACCGACGATCAGTTTCTTCATCTTTTTTTTGTCATTGGAAGATAGGGAAAAGTAAGTCTCGATGACATGGCGGACCCGATTTTCCCCAATGCCCATTACCTTGCGGTCATGGGACTCCCGATGCCTTCCATTGCCGAGCGATTCATGCGCTATGCCCGCATCGACACGCAGAGCGACCCCAGAAGCGCGACATTTCCCTCCACCGAGAAGCAGAAGGACCTCTCGCGGCTCCTCGTGCAGGAGTTGCAGGGCATGGGAGTGACGGACGCAGCGATGGACGATTGGGGATACGTGTATGCCACCATCCCCTCCAATTCGCAGAGGCCCGTGCAGGCGATATGTTTTTGCGCGCATGTGGACACTTCGCCCGACTGCAGCGGTACCGGAGTAAAGCCCATCCTCCACAGGGCATGGGACGGGAGCCCCATCGTACTGCCCGACGACCCCTCACAGGTCATCACCACGGATGGCCATCCCTACCTGTTGGAACGTATCGGGGACGACATCATCACGGCCTCGGGCACAACCCTGTTGGGGGCTGATGACAAGGCCGGCGTCGCCGTCATCATGGAGTTCGCCGCGCTGCTGATGTCGCGCACCGACATCGTCCATGGGCCCATCCGTATCCTATTTACACCCGACGAGGAGATCGGAAGGGGCGTCGACAAGGTGGATCTTGTCCGCCTGGGGGCCGTGGCATGTTACACGCTGGATGGCAGTGAAAGGGGTTCGCTCGAGGACGAGAACTTCTCCGCGGATTCGCTGGAACTGGTCATACAGGGTGTGAGCGCACATCCCGGATTTGCGAAAGGGAAGATGGTAAACGCCATCAAGGCCGCCGCTGCCTTCGTGGAAGCCCTCCCTAAGGCCGGCCTCAGCCCGGAGACTACGGAAGGCCTCGAGGGCTTCCTCCATCCTGTACATATATCCGGAACAGCGGAAGTCGCCACCGTCGAACTCATCCTGCGCGATTTCCGGACGGCAAGGCTCGACCACTATGAAGAACTTGCCTCCAGGCTGATGCAGGAGGTGGCGTATGGCATGGAAGGAATCTCCTATGTAATCACCCGGAGAGAGCAATACCGCAACATGAAGGAGGTGCTCGACCGGTACCCTGAAGTGACAGCGAGGGCCGAGGAGGCCATCCGCCGTGCCGGCATGACTGTGCGCAAGCATCCCGTCAGGGGCGGCACCGACGGATCGCGCCTTTCCTTTATGGGGCTGCCCAGCCCCAACCTCTTCACCGGGGAGATGGCCTTCCATTCGCGGCAGGAGTACGTCAGTGTGCAGGACATGCTCAAGGCGGTTGACACGATTGTGGAGCTGGCCGGCATTTGGGCGCGGGTGTCCTGAGCGCACGTCTCGGCAGGTTTCTCCGCATGTCGCGTAACCATTCCGGAATAATGTAATTTGTACAAAATCTACACAATGGATATAGCCACAATCATCTGGATACTCGTAGCGCTCTTGATCGTCTATTCCAGCCTCGTGACCGTCAAGCAAGGACATGTCGATGTCATCACCATGTTCGGCAAATACCGTCGCATGCTCAGGCCGGGCCTCAACTTCAAGATGCCTGTCATCGAAAAGGTCTACCGGTCCGTAAGCATCCAGAACCGCTCAGTGGAGCTCGAGTTCCAGGCCGTCACCCAGGACCAGGCCAACGTATACTTCAAGAGCATGCTCCTCTACGCCGTCCAGAACGACGGGGAGGAGACCATCAAGAAGGTCGCCTTCAAGTTCATCAGCGACCGCGACCTGATGCAGGCGCTCACCCGCACCATCGAGGGCACCATCCGCGCCTTAGTCGCCACGAAGCGGCAGTCCGAGATCCTCAGCCTGCGGCGCGAGATCGTGGCTTTCGTGAAAGACGAGATCGACCAGTCGCTCGAAGAATGGGGATACCATCTCATCGACCTGCAGATCAACGACATCACGTTCGACCAGCAGATCCTCGAGAGCATGAGCCGCGTCGTGGCCTCCAACAACCTCAAGGCCGCCGCCGAGAACGAGGGCCAGGCGCTCCTTATCACCAAGACCAAGGCCGCCGAGGCAGAGGGCAACGCCATCAAGATCTCGGCTGAGGCCGAGCGGGAGGCCGCCAGGCTGCGCGGACAGGGCGTGGCGCTGTTCCGCCAGGAAGTCGCCAAGGGCATGACGGAGGCCGCCGAACAGCTCAAGCAGGCCAACCTCGACACCAATGTGATCCTCTTCAGCATGTGGACGGAGGCGGTCAAGAACTTCGCCGAGGCGGGCAAAGGCAACGTCATCTTCCTCGACGGCAGCAGCGAGAACATGCAGAAGACCATGCGGCAGATCATGGCGCTGTTGCAAATGGATCGCCAAAAAGAGGCCTGAGGACGGGTACAGACGCGCGCTCCCCTTGCCATGAAGGAATTTTCGTCCATCTTTGGACGGGAAAACCTATTGCAACATGACGGCATGGCTTCTTCAGGCGACTGACACACTGGTGCGCGCCGCGCAGGCACCAGTGACGCCCAAGGCGGTCCACCTTTGGGACATCCTCCGGTCGGGCGGTCCGATCATGATTCCGCTCTCGCTACTGTTTGCGACGGCTCTGTTCTTCTTCTTCGAAAGGAACATCGCCATCCGCAGGGCGGCCAGGCTTGAGGACAACTTCATGCCCATCATCCGCGACCACATCATCTCTGGCAACATCGCCGCCGCCCGTGGCATCGCCCGCAACACCAATAACCCGGTGGCCCGCGTGATCGACAAGGGCATACAGCGCATCGGCAAGCCCATCGACGCCATCGAGCGCAGCATGGAGAACGTCGCCAACATCGAGATGTACAACCTCGAGCGGAACCTCAGCGTGCTGAGCGTCATCTCCCGTGCAGCCCCCATCTTCGGATTCATCGGTACCCTGGCGGGCCTCATGCAGCTCTTCTTCGACATCAACACGACCGGAGAGTTCGTCCTCAACACCATCGCGGGCGGCCTCTACGTGAAGCTCGTCACCTCCATCACGGGCCTCTTCATTGGTCTGCTCTCATTCCTGGGACATAGCTACCTGCAGACGCAGATAGACCGTACCGCCAACAAGATGGAAGTGGCCGCCGCCGACTTCCTCGATATCCTGCAGGAACCCACCAAGTGACAAGCCAATGAGGATCAGGAAGCGTTCCCGCGGTGAGACGGAGGTCTTCACGGATGCCCTCAATGACATCCTCTTCATCCTCCTCATGTTCTTTCTGATCGTCTCAACGCTGGCCAACCCCAACGTCATCAAGCTATCACAGCCAAAGTCCAAGAGCGACACCAAGGCCAAGCAGAACGTCGTCGTCTCCATAGATGAGAATCGCCAGTTCTTCGTAGGCCAGACGCCAGTTCCCGTCGAGCAGCTCAGGGAGGCCCTCATGCCCGCCATACAGAAGGAGAAGACCGAAGTGCCTACCGTCGTCATCAATGCCGACAAGACGGTGCCTATCGACGAGGTCGTTGCCGTCATGCGCGTCGCCCGGGAGCTCGGTGCCCGGACGGTCCTATCCGTAGACAAGAACTGAGTTTCCCCTACATGGACATCCGCACCGCCCGGCAGGAGCTGTTGCACCGCCTCCGTGGGATCTACGACCCGCGGAGGCCTCGCTCATCGCCGACATGGTGATGGAGTCCGTCACGGGACATGCCCGCACGCAGCGCCTACTGCACGGTGCAGATGTCCTTTCCGACCAACAGGTCTCTGAGTTGTGCCGCTGCAGCGATGAACTCCTGCGCTGGCGCCCGGTCCAATACGTCCTCGGGGAGGCCTGGTTTGCCGGGATGCGGCTGCAGGTCGACGAACGGGTGCTTATCCCGCGTCCGGAGACGGAGGAGCTGGTGGAATGGTGCCTAACATCCTCGCCACGCATACCCCTCCGCATGCTCGACGTGG
>RGVM01000009.1 GCA_010027295.1 Chitinophagia bacterium | reverse complement strand
CTCGAAGACCATCTCCTCGAGGAGACGGCGCAGGTATTCAGACCAGCCAGCGATGGTGTGCGGTTTCTTCCGCTCCTCCAGCATCGCCTCCAGCATGTGTAGGAAATGGATGAAGCGCACCCGGTCGGTGGCGGATGAACCTTCCGCCGAGTCAAGCGGCAACAGCTCGTCGACACCATCGTCGTAGAGGAGTCCGCCTCCGATGCAAAGACCGTGTAGGATCCGTTTGAGGCCGTGCCGCCAGCTGATGCGGCGGGTGTCGTCATGCCTCCTTCCATCGAGACTGTAGATGATGCCTGCCTGCCGGACGGCCTCTCTGATATCGTCCGTGTCCTTGATGCCGAATCGCGAACGGATGTAGGACGATTCCAGGAGCTCCATCACCTCCTCCGCCTTCATCTGCTCCGCATCGATCGACAGCAGGGCCTGCACTGCGGTGAACATGTTGTTGTCGGCGGTCACCGACTTGTCGGCGATGCTGTAGGGCAGCACGTACAGGGCATTCCCGAAGACTGCCTTGATATAAGGGGCGTACAGGTCGATATCAGTGACCTGCACCAGGATGTCGCGCGGGGAGATCCCGCCCGCACTGCCATCGACGAGCGCCACCAGGTGGTTGTAGAGCGCCTCCACCTCGCGCAGCGGTGTGAAAGAACCGCTCAGCACCAGGGAGCCGTCGTAGATGTCGTCTTGCAGGATCGGGTGGCGACGGTCCCCATGGAGATTGCCCTGTATGTCGCGCTGGATCTTATGCAGCAGGCGGTCACCGGTTGGCGGTGCCGTCTCCTGGGGATCGTACAGGTTGATCATGTCGGAGTCGCGGAAGAGCAGCGAGAAGGAGTCTCGTACGAGGCGGCCCAGGTTGAGCAGGAGTTCGTTACCGAGTGTGGCGTCGCCGGGGGCCGGCAGGTCCTTCGCGCCGCCGCGCCGGCGGGCTGCCAGCTTCTGCTCGGTCGTGTCCTCGAGCCAGTACTCCCCCGGGGCCGGGTTGACGAGGTACATGTGTACGTCGAGGAACTGCGAGAGGACGTACAGTACTTCGAGGTGGTAGGGTGTGATCACAGCCACGCCGAAGACATGGAGGGAGGGCATGCGACGACGCACAAGCGTCTGGGATTCCGGATCCTTCAGCATCTCGCGAACCGTCCGCTTCGCCTCTACACGGTCGATGTGCGTATCCTCGAACTGTCGTAGGATCTCCGCCCAGAGCCATTCCTGCCAATCGGCTGGCGTTTCTCCATTGTGGTGGCGTGTGCGCCATCCCTCCAGCATGTCGGCACGGTAGATCTGGTATTGATCGAAGAGGTCGGCCATCTCGTCGGCCAGCGATATGCGACGGATATCGCTGTCGGCATAGTAGGCGGCCTGGTCAGTATAGGCCGTACGGAAGTCATCACGGCCGAGGAGACCGAAGATGGCCCAGCGGACCGCCTCCCTGCCCAGAGGCTGCCGACCGTTCGGCTGCAGCCAGAAACGGACCTGCGCCACGACGTCGTCGGGGGTACAGAACCGGATGTTCGCGGCGATGCCGTGGTCGGTTACGAAGCGCTCCTTCAGCCAGTCATTCATCCCGGCCGTCTGGGTGACGACCCATTCCGGGAGGAAGGGGTCTCGCCGCGAGTCGCCGATCCTGTCGGTGAGTCGGGATGCCAGCACGGAGATGTCGTTCGATACGTCAAGGGATATGGGCATGGTGTGTTCTTGAATGAATGGGGTAGGTCGGGATATTGCCGTATCACTGCCTGAGTAGCTCCTGCAGGCCTGAGGTGCGGCGGACACGTTCGCGGGTCGTATGCAGCAGGGTGTCGAGGCTCGCCTGCAGCACGACGCGCTTCCGGGCCCGCGTGACGCCGGTGTACAGAAGCTCCCTCGTGAGGATGGGCGTGTCGGTACCCTCGGGCAGCTGCAACAGCACTTGGTCGAACTCCGAGCCCTGGCTCTTGTGGATGGTCATGGCGAAGACCGTCTCGCAATGGCTCAGCGAGGCGGCGGGCACATCGCGCACCCCGCCGTCCTCCGCTTCGAAATGAACGCGGAGACGGTCACCCGATTTCCGGGTGATGCCGACGTCGCCGTTGTAGAGGCCGAGTTCGTAGTTGTTGCGGGTGACGATCACGGGGCGGTTGTCGTAGAAATCACCGGAAGGCGTCAGCAGTCCTCGTGACTGCAGCATCTGCTCGATGCGGCGGTTGACGGCATACAGTCCCCTCGGGCCCTCTCTAACGGCTACGAGTACACGAAGTCGGTTCAGCGCTGCCAGCGCCTTCAGGGGATCCGACTCCCGGATGAAATCGGCATAGCCCTGTACGAAACCATCCAGCACGCTGTCCGAACAGGCGGTGTCGAAGGCCAGCTCTGGACTCTCGGCCACGGCAATGGCCTGCACGGCATCGGCATCGCCGGATATGATGGCACGACTTAGTCGGCCGATATCGCCCTGCGCGCGGAAGCGGTGGCTGAGGCGCAGTTCGGTGACGCATCCCGCCAGTACGCCGTGGGCGGTTGCGCGGTCTTCGTCGCGGAGTCCGCGGCCGACCCCGAGGAAGCCGTTGCACCAATCGCAGAACGACGCATCGAATCCGTTGAGGCGGACGTTGCCGACCGATTGGCAGAGGTCGCCCAGCAGGCTGCCGGCTTCCACGGATGCGAGCTGGTCCTTGTCGCCGAGCAGCACCAGCCGCGTACGGTCACCCAGCGCATCGAGCAGCCTTGCGAACATGGGCATGTCCACCATCGAAGCTTCGTCGACGACCAGGAAGTCATAGTCCAGCGGACGCTCGGCGTTGTGTCTGAAGGCGAGGCTGCCCCGCTGCCAGCCGAGCAGCCGGTGCAGCGTGGAGGGCTTCAGGCCCTCGATCAGCTGACGCACTTTCTCGGGGAAGGCGGCGGCACTCCGCTTGAGCGACTCCAGCATGCGCATCGCAGCCTTGCCCGTCGGTGCCGCCAGGGCCACTCTCGCCGCAGGCCGGCAGGTATAGAGGATCCGCAGGAACTTGGCCAGCGTAGTCGTCTTGCCCGTGCCCGGACCTCCCGTGATAATGCTCAGATCCAGCAGCATCGCGTGGATCGCCGCCACCAACTGCCAGTCGACGCATTCGTCGGGACGCAGCCCCTCCAGTGGATAGTCGGCCCCAAGGGAACGGACGAGCCCTGCCACGGCCTCCAGCTCGGCACGGCGCTCTGCCAGGCGTGCCTTGCCCGAGGCGACCTTCGCCCGCAGGTGCTCTACGATGCTCGTCTCGTACCCATGGTAGCGGTGCAGATAGAGCCTCTCGCCGTCGATGATGAAGGGACGAACCTCGCCCGGGATACCCACCAGCGACTTCACCCGTCGTATCTCTTCGCCGGCCACGGGCGGATAGGGCAGCTCGGTACCCATCGTCGCCGGCTCATCGAGACCGATGCAGACATGCCCCTCCTCCAGCCGCTTCGAGAGCAGCCAGGCATGGGGCCAGAGGGCTCGTTCCGGAAAACATTCCGCGAACATCCGGTGGGGGTCGGAGAGGGTGTGCATAGAAGTTCAAATATCAGTTGGCAGTTTGCAACCTATTGGTAATGAAAAGGGGAATTCCGGGGAATCCCATTTGTTAGGGACGAGTCAGGCATTGGACTTCATCATGCGCCATGCCGACTCAAGCACTTCGTCACCCGAGATCACAGCGTCAAGGCTGTTGAAGTTTCGGATGGTCACCCTTTCGCGCGGCAAAGTCACCAAACGGCACACACTCCTCTTGACCTTTACGACATAGTCCGAAGCTATCTTAGGACCGAGGCAGGCCTCAAAGGCTTTCTTGACCTCACCCGTCCGGCTGTTGCGCTCCTGTTCACTGGCACAGTGCGCAGTAATGCTGGCAGCCAACTCCCTTTCGCTCTGCATCGGCTTCAACACTCTATAGGCCGCCAGCCAAACCCCCTTCACAATCGGATCCTGTTGCCAGGCATCGTTCAGTATGCCGTCGACATGCAGGAGCAGCAGCACGTAGTACGCGAGACTTATGGGCGGGATTTGCACCATCCGGTCTTCGTAGTCGGGCAGCGTGACCGTCCCCTCGCACATGTCGATCACCACGCTACTCAACTCCAGTTTCGGCTTGAAGGCGAAATGGTGCTTCATCTGCCCGCTGAGATGTCCCAGGATGCGGATGGCGTGCTCAAGGTACATGTCTGACAGGCCGTGTCTCCTCATTCTTTCGATGCAAGCCTCGCAGATGTCGCCCGTGCGGAGCTTGAAGATGACATCGGCCTTGTATCCGCAGAAATCGTTCACGCATCCGATAGGCTTCTGATGCAGTACGGCAGTCAAGAGCGTTTGATCGGGTTCCGACTTGTGAAGGAGCACGAGGTTCAGCACGGTGAAGGCTACCGGCAAGGCATCCTCGCAGGCCAGGTACAGGTTCCATTCTCCCGCGTGTACATAGCCGTTGCGCGGTTCACTGATATCCATCCCGGCAAAATGGTTCATCCGGTTGGGACGGTCGGTGAGCAGCACCAGGTACTCGTTCGAGGGAATCCGGAGGGCGCCACGGGCGCAGGAGCAGACCTCATAGAGCTCCTCGAATTCGGCAGCCTCTGCAACCGTTCGGACCGGTACCGGTTTCTGGAGGCGGAAATCGATCAGTCCATCTGTTTCCTCAAGCAGGGCATGAATCCGACGGACGCGGCGGATATCCATGCCCTCATCGGGCAGCAGGTGTATTTTCATGTCGATCGGTTTTCAGGTGTCAAGCAGACTTGCTCATGCCTTCCTGCGCTCGCTCCTCCAGATAAGCGAACAGATGCGGCACTTTGCGGTTGGACGGCCAAGGGTAGCGGGCAGCCTCCGCCTCGAAGGCCCGCAGGGCGTCCTCCGCATCGGGATGGTACTCGGTGTCGAGAATGACGAGGAGTTGGAAGGACTGGTCCTTCTCCACATGCAGCCGCAGCAGTTCCCGGAAGGCTGATGGCCAGTCGGGCCTGACCTTCGCCGAAGCCGTGACGGGTAGCAGTGTGAAATAGAATTTCGGCCAGAGCCCGCCAGGCTCGAAAAGGTCATTGACGATACGGCAGAACCGGTCATAGGTGGCATCGTCGAAATGCCCGCTCAGGAACCGGTACGCGCGCGCGGTACGGCTTCCTTCCACTCCGGCGCAGGCTACATGGGCATCGCGCTGGGACACCGCGTCGAAGATTCTTTCGGCGACCTTGCGGTCGGTAATCATATGCACGTATGACATGAGATCAGTTTTGTTTTCTGGGGATGACATATTTCCTGAACCCGTTGCGGTAGGCGTGCAGGTTCCTCCAAGCCTCGCGCTGGGCCTTGGTCAGGTCAAGATACTCCTGCTGTAGCCAGTCCCTGTCCTCCCGTCGTTTGGGGATGTTGAGGGTCATCGCCTTCAGGTCGGACACCTTGATAAAACTGCCCTTCAGTCTGGCTTCCGTGTCGTTGGTCTGACCCTCCGATGCATCGTCGGCATCCTCCGGGATATCGGGCGACGACCCGGACTTGCCCAGGCGTTGATAGTCAATCCGCAGTTCCATGGCGAGCATGTCGAGCAGAAAATGGAGGAAGGACGGCTCACAGTCGGCTTCGGGATTGGGACGCAGGCGTATGAAATTGTTGCCGGCCGCCAACCGGAGACCCAGCGCCCTGAGGTCCACAGGCATCGTTTCATACATCTGGGCCAGCCCCATGCCATGCGGCTTCCCTCGCATGGTGAGCAGATAGTCGTCTTCCTGAAGGATCTCTTCTTCGGACAGCGTTTTCGCATCGGAAGCCTGCTGTGGCTCTTGCACCAGGTCGCTCCTGACGACATTCCAGTCTATTCGGGAAGTAAAGCGATGTAATGACTGCATGCGCAGAAACACAACAGGCCGAAGCCCTGTCTCCAGCGGTGACTCCACAAGAACGCGACGGGGCGTCTCCTGCGTCACCGCAATCCCGGAGCGGATGGAGCTGAAAAGGTTCATCAGCAAGACCCTCCGAAAAGGTATGTCCCGGAACCTGTCCAGATCGGAGGGATCAATGGGCAGCAACATCAGGCGGCGGGTTGATGGGTGATGGAAACCTCCTCGGCGTCGAGGGCCCTGAGGCGCTGCATGTACCGCCAGTAGGCGCTGCGCTCCCCACGCTTGTGCTCGCGGAAGGCGGCACGGGCGACCTCCCGGCGGTCGGGCAGCGGATGCGCGGAGTCAAGCCCCGCCATGACCTGATGGGAGCGGATGTCACGCCCCACTTCGGTCCACACAGCGGCCTCCCAACGCTTGACGCGTTGCTCGTCGTGCCATACTCGACGGCCGTCGAACTGCACGCCCAGGAACTCGAAACGGCCCTCTTTCACGACGACGGTCTTCTCTGCATTCCGCGACAGGCCGAGGGCGGCCATGCGTACGTCTAGTTCACAGAGGATCGGCGCCGGATCGGCGCCGGATCCGGCGACCAATACGATGTCGTCGGCGAAGCGATGCACCCGCACCCCGGGGACCATGCCGTCCAACTGCATGGATGCTGCATAGACCTCTCCCAACAATACGGAGACCGAAAGGCCCATGGGCAGACCCGCGACCTCGTCGGCCGAGGGATGCCCGCACAGCACATGTTCCAGGATGTCCATCGTCCGACTGTCGAGGACGCCTTTCGCCCGCAACATCCCCAACAGACGGGTGCGGTCGACCGACGGATGGAACTGACTGATGTCGGTCTTGATGATCAGCGGCGGTGTCGAGCGGTTACGGATGTCACGCACCAGACTCTCCACGGTGGCATATACCTGGTTCCACCTTTCCCCGACGGGAAGGGCCGCCGTCAGCCGGGCCAGCAGCACACGCACCGCCACCTGGTCCCTCAGGCAGAGCACCACCGTGCGACGCTCCTTCTCCTTTCCGTCACGGCTTTCCCGGCGCACCTGCACCTTGAATGGCTTGAGCCGGAACTTGGGAAGACCCGTCCCGGGACGGTCCTCGTTGTACATGCGGACGATCTCGGAAAAAAATTGGCGCTTCGTCTCCGCCGACCGCTCCACCTGCCGCGTCGTCATCCCATCACAGCCCACCGGCCGGAGCGAGACCCTGGCCGGGTCTGTCAGACCGTCGATGGCCCGAAAGGCGGCGGCAAGCCTTGTCTTCTCCCGGCCCTTCTCCAGTAATCTTTCATAGGCGGACTCAACCTCCGCGACCGTCACCGGTACGAATACGGGCGCATGCACATCCACCGAACCGATGGGACCAGCCCCCTCCATCCTCAACGGCAGCAGGGCCGTGAAGCGGATATCCGCCACACCGTCCGAAAGTCCTTCCACTTTTCCGATCCTGTCCATGGGCATGGTTTTTAGTGTGTAAAAAACCGGGGGCGTTGTTCGCTTCAGGCTCGTATTCAGCCATGTATGATTAGCGCGGTCGCCTCGTCGTCAGGCATGTGTGACGCCCTCGGTTCGACAAAATTAGGGATTATTTTAAAAAATTATCGTTTTCAATAATTAAAATCTTGTTAAGATAATTTTACTCCTCATGAGATAATTATTCGCTAGACGGGGAGGGAATCAAGCCCGAGGCTGGGCGATGATCGTCGGCGTTGAAGAAGTCGCAGAGTGCTTGACATAGGAGTTTCTTCTCCTCGGGGAGGCGGTATCGGCGCCGAATGGCGATGATCGCTTCCGAGACGAGGCTGTCGAGGTCGGTGCCATGGAAGCGGAAGGTCCATTCCCCGGTGGCCTTGAGGCGTTCCACGAGGAGGAGCATCTCGGCGGGCCCGGTATGCTCCGAGGCCGTGTCGATGCCGTCTGTGACCGTGTGTAGCGAGACGCGGGTGGGCATCATCGCTTGGCTCTCCAGCCAATGGGTTTCGAGGCTAGCCACCAGTTCCTGGAAGACCTGGTAGAGGGCGGAGTCTCCATCGGCAGGGTACCCGTCCCTGTCGGGAAGGACGGCATTCGTAGGCGGCATGTCGCGATAAAGGGTCTGAAGGCTCTCCGTGAAAAGGCTGAATCCTACGAGGACCTCCGTGTCGGGCTCCCGGGTCGCCTCGGCACGGTAGCGTTCCAGCAATGCCTCGCATATCCCGATCGCTGTGTCCAACCCTGTCTGCATGGAGCCGCTGGCGTCGAGCAGGATGTGGTGGATGTTTCTCTTCTTGTACATCGGTTTGTTTGGGTGCAAGCTAGCCGTCGTATGGACTGAGTCGGGAAAAGGCAATATTGTGACAGCCTCATCGGTTCCACCTGACAGATCATTAGGGCTTGGCGTTGAATGCCGCATCGGACGGCGTGGCACTTTCAACGGGTTCCGCGTGGCATCCCTCATCGGTTCCGCGTGGCACCGTCCCGGGTGCCACGCCTGCGAGCTCAAGGCCTGCCTTTTTTCAACCCCCTTCAGCCCTTTCTCCGTGAGAACCCGTCAGCTCACCTTCAAAACCGTATGGCCTTCACCTGGCCATTTTTGCATAACCTTATCAGTCATGACCCAGAAATGGCGCCCGATTTGCCGTTTATGTGTCACATGCTGCACTTGTTCGGATGGCAAACATGAGCACCCGAGACAGAATACCGCAACCCAAAACCAGACACCTATGTCCTTCCCACGAAAACAGCTCCCAAGGCTCGCCATCCTCAGCATCATCCTCCTCATGCAGGCTTGCGACGGGCCGAATGCCGGGGATCTGCTACCCCGGACGGCTAGACCCCTCCCACCCGCCATCCGCATCCTTCCACTGGGTCACGCGCCAAAGGCCCTGATGGAACGGACAGCAGAAGACCTCCGGAAGGTCTTCCCCGACGTCCGCATCCTGCCCACCGAGCCTATGCCGGCCATCGCCTGGTACAAACCCAACAGACGCTGGCGCGCTGACACGCTGATCCATTGGATGGGCAAACGTGCTGCAGCCGGCGAAGTGTTCCTCGGCATCACGACAGACGATATCAGCGCCGCCAAGGAAGGGGTGGCACAGGACTTCGGAATCATGGGCCTGGGGCAGAAACCGGGCCTCGCCTGCGTGGCTTCGAACCGCCGAGTGCATGATAAGTCGCAGTTCCCCAAGATCGTCATCCACGAGCTGGGCCATACCGCCGGCCTGCCCCACTGCTCCGCACCTCGCTGCCTGATGCGGGCGGCCAACGGAAAGGACCATACACGTCAGATCGATGCCTTCTGCGAATCATGCCGATCCGTCCTGCTCCGCAAGGGCTGGCGCATCTGAGCTATCCACCTTCCCCGGTCGCTAGAAGCGTTCGGATATCCAGGAAAACCCCACCCTCGAGAGCATACATCCCCTGCTCGTGGACGGGCCATTGCCTACCTTTGGTTACAGTCCCTTGCATGCCCGATATCGCTCCCATACGGCTATCCGACCTGGCCTGTGCCATCCGGTCCAAACTGGACGAGGGCTTCGGCGCCCGCACCTGGTGGGTGCTGGCCGACGTCGCCAACCACCGCTTCTACCCGCAGAAGGACCACCACTACTTCGACCTGGTGGAAAAGGGTCACCGCGGCATCGTCGCCAAGTGCGGCTCCGTCGCCTGGGCCGAGGGCAACCGCCGCATCCGCGCCTTCGAACGGGCCACGGGACGTCCCTTCGGCAACGATATCCACGTGCTGGCCTGCGTGAGCGTTGAGTTCCACGTGGTGTACGGCCTCAAGCTGACACTGCACGACATCGATGCACGCTTCACCCTGGGACAACTCGAGGAGCAGCGGCAGAAGACCCTCGAACGGCTGCTGCGTGAGGCGGCCGCTGACGTGTGGATGGAGGATGAAAGTTACATCACCACCAACGCCCGGCTGCGACTGCCCCCCGTCATCCAACGCATCGCCGTGGTGACCTCCGAGAGCTCCGCTGGGTACGAGGACTTCATGCATAGCCTGGCCCGACAGACGGACGGATACGCTTTCGCCCTGGACCCATACTTCACCCGCGTGCAGGGCACCGACAATGCTTTGGATCTGGCCGACAGGCTGCACGAGATCCGGGAGGCAGGCATCCCCTACGACGCCGTCGTCATCATCAGGGGCGGTGGCGCGCAGACCGACCTCCTCCTGTTCGACGAGTACCCCGTCGCCCGGGCAGTGGCAGGCATGCCCTTCCCCGTCATCACCGGCATCGGACACCTGCGCAACGAGACGATCACCGACATGATGGCGCATACCGTCACCAAGACGCCCACCGAGTGCGCCGAGTTCATCCTGGCCCGCAACCGCGGGTTCGAAGAGACCGTCCTCTCGATGCAGCGCGACATCGCCCTGCGCGCCCAGCGCCTGCTGGCGGCCCGGCAACGGGAACTCTCGAACCTGCACCTCCGATCCATCGCCCTCTCGCGCCATGCCCTCGACCAGCAGTCGCGACGACTCGAGGAGCAGCGGAGCCGACTATCGGAACGCTGTCGGCGACAACTCCAGGCCCGCAGCCGGGAACTGGAGCGTCTCGCGGCCGTGACGGAACGCTCGCCCGGACGACTCTTGGAGCGCAACGGCGAATCGCTCCGGCGGTTACGGGACAGCCTCCTTGCAGGATTGCCGATCCTGTTGGCACGGCATCGTTCGGAGCTCGACCTCACCGCCACGGTGGTCCGCATGGCATCTCCGGAAGAAGTGCTGCGGCGGGGTTTCGCGATCCTGCGGTCCGAGGGCCGCATCCTGGCCGACGCGTCGGGACTGGAGCCGGGCATGACCCTGGAGGTCGAGACCCACGACGCTACACTCACCACCACCCTGACGACCAAAACACCCAGACATGGATGAGGGAATGACGTACGAAAAGGCCTACACGGAACTGGCGTCGATATCGCGCGAGATGGAGGAGGGCGGCGTG
The DNA here is from genome assembly GCA_010027295.1 of Chitinophagia bacterium. Classification (GTDB taxonomy): domain Bacteria; phylum Bacteroidota; class Bacteroidia; order Chitinophagales; family Chitinophagaceae; genus Pollutibacter. The sequence goes on along the minus strand of RGVM01000009.1, from coordinate 5,813 downwards.
TCTGTCGACCTCCTGGCCGAGAAGGTCCGCCGCGCCTCGGAGCTGATCCGCTTCTGCCAGTCGCGCCTGCGCGACACCGAGACCGAGGTGAACCGGATCATCGAGGGACTTAGTCCCGAGGGTGAGCCTTGAACGAACCGAAGGTCCCTGACCGGCGATTGCCACAGTGAAAGCCATTCCTGCCTCCTCTCTTTGCAGATAGGTGGCAAACCGGGGCGGCATCTTTGCGGGACCATGAACCAGTACCACGAGATCCGGCTCAAGCCCCACGGGGATGCGAAAAACAGCAAGGGCCTCTTCACCGACCTGCCCGTCAGAGGAAAGCCCACCACGGGGAAGGAGTCCTTCGACGTGGTAAACAGCTACCACGAGCTTTCGGAACCCGAACGACTCTTCTACGCCTATTTCGGCGAGTTCCCGTCCCTCATCTCGGTGTCGGGCATCGATACGGACAAGCTCATCCGACCCATCGAACAGCTATGGGGCGGGCTGGTCATATCCCGCCTCACAGATCAGTTCTTCAAACGCAGCGGCAATCGTTTCTTCGTACGCGAGACACAATACGTACTGGAAGGGGGTACAGTGATCGAGCTGACGCCTACCCGCATGAAACTGCTCCACCTGCCGGGGAAACTCGAAGAGGCACAGGATCGGATCGCAAGGCTCAAGACCTGGATGCGCGCGCCCCGCAAGGAATCGGCCACGCACATTCACGTCGTGGTGCCGGGCAACCGCGAGCTCGACACCGAGACAGTAAGTCTCCCAAAGGTCCGCCTCAACCTGGAGACGCATTACAACGACGACCTCCTCCCCACGCACCGTACCATCATCACCGAGCTCCGCAAGAAGGGGCAGTCGGGCCTCTACCTCTTCCATGGCGCACCGGGCACGGGCAAGACGACCTATATCCGACACCTCATCCACCAGATGCACAAGAAGGTGATCTTCCTGCCGCCGGGTATGCTGCCTGCCACCGAGGGTCCCGCCATGTCCAAGTTCCTGATCGGCAACACCGACACGGTCTTCGTCATGGAGGATGCCGAGGAGATGCTTGTCTCGCGCGACCAGGCGCACAATTCAGGAATGTCCACGCTCCTCAACCTCACCGACGGACTGATGGGCCAGGCCCTTGGCATCCAGTTCATCGCCTCTTTCAATACCGACAGGAACCGGATTGACAAGGCGCTGCTCCGCAACGGACGCCTGCGCATGATGTATGAGTTCAAGCCCCTCGCCGCGGAAAAGAGCCGCAGACTGCTGGCCGCCCTCGGATATGCCGATGCCATGGTGGAAAGCGATATGTCCCTCGCCGACATATTCCACTATGGCGAGAACAACGGCGCCGTATCGATGCAGCGGGCAGCCGTGGGGTTCGGGAGATAGGAATCGCAGGTTCGAGGGGTGAGTCATGCCGAGAAAGCATAATACCTACAGCCGGCCCGGGTCTGATCGGAAAGGCATTGCCACTGGATTCGTAGGATCGCAGAGGACCCAAGCCTGGCTTATGTGTTCAGGAACGGACGGCCCCCTCAGGGCCCTCAGCTTCCTGGCTTTGGACACCAAAGGTCAACGGACTGTGAGAGGGCTATGGATTATATGCCGAAGCGCCGCCCCTTGATGTCGCCCGTGTTGGAGAAGAGTATCTCCGCGATGCGTCCATGGTCGGTCGCCTTACGGTTGTAGGCCTCCAGATGGGGGAGGATGTCGAGGGCACGATACCGGAGATAGTGGGCGATGTCCTCATGGTCGTAGGTCATGCCGGGGAAGCGGGCGGCCGCCTCCGCACGCAGCCTGTGGTCGTCCAGGTGGATGGGAAGGGTCATGCGCATGCCGGCCTTGCGCGGGTCGGTGGTGTTGACGAACCCTACCTCGTAGGTGCTCTCCCCGTCGTAGGTCCCGATATGGCGGCAGTCGCGTGCGAGAGGCTCCCCGCAGAGCCGGGGCAGCATGGTTTCAACGATGTTTAACAGGCTCATGGCTATGGGTTGTGCCACAAATTTGGGACGCCCCATTGCCATGTATTGGCAGAGTGAAGGGAAATGTTCGATCACTTCCCTACGTAGAGGTCGGCCATCCGCCTGGCCGTCTCTCGTATCTGGTTCGCAAGCGTCTCGGGGGCCAGCACCCGGACGCCAAACCCGTAGCCTAGGATGGCCATGGTGAGTTCGGGGGTCACATATACTTCGAGTGAGACCTCCAATCCCCTGGCGTCATCGGAGAGTATCTGCTGGGAATGGTGCAGCGGCTGGGACCGCACATAGGGGGCCTGCTCCGGCGTGAAGAGCAGCCGCACCGTCTCGGGCCTGGCATCCCTCAGGTGGGTGATGCCGTAGGCGTGGCGGAAATAGGCCTCGGGCTCGAAGGCGGGGTCGCGCACGAAGGAACCCTTCGCCGGCTGCACCTTCCGGATCCGGTCCAGCGCGAGTACTATGGTATAGTCGGGCCGGTTCGAATGCCCCACGGCATACCAACGGTTGCGGTACTGCCTGAGCAGATAGGGCGAGAACAGGTGGCGCTTCTGCTCCTTGCCGAAGCCCATGTACTCGATGGCCAGCAACTTCCCGTCCACTATACCCTCCAGAATCGGCTCTATCCACTCGTTGGCGTCCGACATCAGCGGCTCCTCCACCTGGATGTAGGATCGATCGTCACCCCCTGTGATCTCGCTGATCCGGAAGCCCTGGATGATCTTACCGATGGCGTTCTCGAAGCGGGAGAAGAGGCCTGAGCCCTTTACCTGACGCAGCACGGCGATGGACTGGTCGAGGGCCCTCACCTCGTCCTCCCGCAGTGGGAACTTTCGGATGGAGAAGTCCTCCTCGGAATAGTAGTAGCCGCGCCGCGTGCGGTCGAAGGCGATGGGTGCCCCGAAGAGCGCCTTCATCTCGGCGATATCCTTGTTGAGCATTGATTCGGAGATGCTCGTCCCGAGGGCGTACTGCACCTTCTCGCGCAACTGACCAAGGCTGGGATAGCGGCGCATAGTGTTTCTCAGGCAGTCGTCGATCACCTGGTAGCGCCGCATCGCGCTCTTGTTGGCGGGCATGGCGTGGGGTTTGGACAAATGTAGGGAGGGCGGACAAGAATGCGTCAGTCCGCATCGAGCCATGCGAACCAGCACCGCTGGTCTGCCATGGGGATGCTATGCGCGACGCATACGCGCATGGTATGGCCGGTACCACCCTGGCCCGGGGCGGCGAGGTCGTCATAAAAAATGGCGAAGCTGGCAGGCGGGATCCCATGTGCACCCAGCACCTTGACGGTGTCGCGCAGCAGATAGGAGGCCTTCAGGTAGGGCATGCCCCGCTTGCCGGAGACATAGCCGTCGACCAGCGAGGCCATGCTGCGGGTCTCGTGCGTGGCATAGACGAGCTCCGGCTCCTGCAGCAGGTCGACATCGTCGAGACTGTAGGTGCGGGCGGCCAGATTGGAGGCGCTCCGATGCGAGGTATAGGGTATGATCACCTGCAGGCGAGAGGCATCCACTTCCGCGACCCCCAGCGAAAAATGATGGTCGGCGCCGGGTGCATTCCCGCTCCGGAACTGCATGTGCCGGGAAGAGGAGGCTAGCCGTCGCCCCAGCATCTCGAGCTTAGCGACGTCTTGCGCCAGAACCTTTCGCTTGCCCTCCAGCAGCGTGACGGCGCCGGGCCTGTCATGGGCGGATAGGAAATCACGGAGTGTCATAGGTTGTCGTTTGCCGGCATGGCCTTCACAAATGGGCATCGAAGCGAGCGGAAACCTTGGGCCCTTCCTGTAAGTTAGGGGATTAGACCGAAGGCGGAAGGTTTCATCTTCTCGGTCCGGGTCCAGGAGGCGGCGGACCTTCCGGTCCCATCCGGAGCGACACTTCCCGCATCAGCGCATCGAAGCGCGGACGCTGCCCGGGCCGGCATATGGCCCGGACTTCCCTGAAATGGAGGATAGTGGCCAGCTCCAGCTGCCGGACAAGCATGCCGGTCCGCTCAGCTCGCTGCGCCAGCGAAGCTTCCGGAAGGGAAGTGTCCTTCAGGGCTTCGAGGTTCTCGCGCTTCGAACGGCCGATGGCGCGTCGGAGGCTGTCGGCCAGCCTGCGGTGGATGTCCACCAGCGAGTCGTACCGCGCGGTCTGGGACTCGTCGAACCCGATCTCGCGCACGAGGAGGTTGCGCGCCATGTCCGGAGGGGTACCGCCCCGAGGCCCACGCAACCGGCCACGCCATAGGATGGCCAGCGTCGCGATGTTGGCGACCAGCAGGAGGGCGAAAAGGATGTAGACGACTCGGCGTCCGATGATGCTGCGCATGGTTATTCTATTCGGTTTCGATATCGAGGGTCATGCCGTAGGCCTGTACGAAGGCGACGTGGGGATCCGAACGGTCGCCCGATGAATCGGAGGTGGTCCCTACCGTCCATAGGTTCAGTGCGAGCAGCAGGGTCAGTGACCCAAGTGCCCATGAGGCCCTGCGGATAGGTATTCCTGACGACGCTTCACTCATGGCCTCCATGCGGGCCTTCAGCCGGGCATGGAACCATCCATCCGACTGATAGGCGCAAGCGCCTTCGACGGCCAGAAGATGTTCCTCCAAGATATCCTCTGCATGCTGCATGACGATGTGATTTATTTTGGGTTCCTATACGCTTCCAGTTTCTTCCGAAGTCCGACCTTGGCACGGCTCACCAGCGACTCGACCGCCTTCACCCCCAGCCCGAGTATCGGGCAGACCTCGTCGTAACGCATCCGCTGCACGACCACCAGCGTGAAGGCAATACGCTGGTTCCGGGGCAGGCTGTCGATCGCGCGGTAGAGTGCGGCCGCCTTCTCCCGATCCTCAGCCCGGATACCCGGGTCCATCCATGCGCTCCGTGTACCCGGTCGATCCTGCGCCACCCATCCCGGCAGCCAGGCGCCGAGCCGCTCTCGCAGACGATTCCTGCGCACCTTCTCCAGAGCACGGTTCAGCGCGATACGGTGGATCCAGGTCGAGAGCCGGGCATCCTCCCGAAAGCCGCCGATGGCCTCGTGGATGCGGATGAAGGTCTCCTGGGCCGCATCCTCCGCCTCCACGGGATCCCGCAGGATGCCCAGGACAAGACGCATCACCCTCTCGTGATAGGTCTCCACGAGTTGGCGGAATGCCGCCTCGTCGCCCTGCCGCAGCAGCCGTATCAGTTCCTGTGTGCCCTCTTCCTTCGCACCCACGAAGGATTTGCTTCGCATGTGCATCGAACCCATTAAAGATAGGTATGACACTCACCGCGAAACGCCAGGCCCTGGCCATGGCCCTGCTGCTCAGTATCTCCTGCTCCGAGAAGAGCACGACGCAGCCCGCCGACAACACCGGGACCACCGTTCCCGACGTGTACAAGAAGATCTACGGCGCGACGAGCATCACATCCGACGGCACCTGGGTGACCATCCGCAGCAAGGGACTGCCCGACCACAAGAGCCCCTACTATGCCGCCACCAACGCCCTCTATGAGAACTTCAGCGGCACGACCTTTCGCGGCGTCACCTTCCAGAAGAACCCTAACATGATCGCCGAGAAGGCCTATGTCTTCAAGATCCCCCTCAAGCCCGCGGAGGCCACGTCCAAACAGGCCACCCCGCTGGGCCCCATCGGAGTCTCCCTTAACGGCGTGCCCTTCTTCAACCAGTACGCCGGCCCCAGCCAGCCACTGACGAACGAGATCGTGTCCTTCGACCGCTACTGGGGTCACCCCGCACCCGGCGGCATGTACCATTACCACGTGGAGCCTATCTACCTCACGGTGGAGAAGGTCGGGAAATCGGCCCTCCTCGGATTCCTGCTCGACGGCTTCCCGGTCTACGG
>RGVM01000800.1 GCA_010027295.1 Chitinophagia bacterium | reverse complement strand
GCTGCTGCCCGGCCGCGTCGTGAACTCGCGCTCGGTCATGGTGGCGGCCCCTCCCGACACGATCCTCGCCGAACTGCGCGACCTTCCGTCCTGGCCCACCTGGAACCTGCTGCTGCAAGATGCGTCGCAGCTGCGGACCACTGCGGCGGATGCGAAGGGCGGGAAGGGGGCCACCCTATTGTGGCATGACGCACGCGGAGGGGATAACTCCATCCGACTGATGCAGGCCGGGCCCGAGGGCATCGTCACGGAGCTGCGGCTGAACGGGGGAGACCCCATGGAGTCGGGCTTCTCGCTCGACCGGAGCTTTCCCGACTCGGTGCAGGTGCACTGGTACGTCATCGAGGAGCTGGCCTGGTACCCCTGGGAGAAGTTCTACGGTATGGTGTCGGGCGGCATGAAGGAGGAGGCCATGCGGCAGAGCCTGATCCGGCTGCGCGAGGGTTTGCATCGAAGGCGCAGGGGCTAGTCATCAGGAGCGGTTATGGGTTCTCCCAATCAGACTTGTATGAATCGCCTCTGTTTTGAGAGGTTGATACCCGTGTAAACATGTCCTTTTGCATTGCGGAGGGTTGAGGTCGATACAGGGGGCTTGCCACTCTCTGTGGGGTTCTTTCACAGCTTGCTTACACTCAGTTTTCTTAAAAATCGACAGTTTATTGACATGATTCCTTCAAAATCTGTCGGTGCAGTGACAAAATTCTACATTCTATGGGTTTGCCAACCAACCCTTTCTCCGTGAGAACCCGCGAGCCGTGGCACCCGAGACGGTGCCACGGAGATACCTCTTAGCCCCGATATTTACCTTCTGGCCCTCATCGCTTGTTCATATGATGGCCATAGGTATGATAGTCGCACAGGCATCGTCATGGCTGTTTGCACGACATTGTTCCAGGGATCCATCATGGGTTCCGCGTCGCACTTCAAAAGGGTTCCGCGTGGCAACGTCCCGGGTGCCACGGATATACCTCTTAGCCCCGACAGCTTGCCTTTTTGCCCTCATCGCGTGTGCGTATCATAGCCATAGGTATGACAGTTGCACAGGCATCTTCATGGCTGGTGGCACGATAATGTTCCGGGTACCCATCATGGGTTCCGCGTGGCACTTCAAAAGGGTTCCGCGTGGCATCGTCCCGGGTGCCACGGATATACCTCTTAGCCCCGACAGCTTGCCTTTTTGCCCTCATCGCGTGTGC
>RGVM01000799.1 GCA_010027295.1 Chitinophagia bacterium | reverse complement strand
AGGTGTTCTTCCACCCCGGGATGGACATCGGCGCGGCAATCGCCCAGATCAATGCCATCAACGGTACGGTCCTACGAATTCTGCCCCCCGGCATTTCGCCGCCGGTCATCATCCAGTACAACCCGGCGACCGTACCGATCGTCAACATGACCTTCTCCAGCAAGTCCTTGCCGGAAGGGCGCATGTTCGACCACGCCTTCAACTTCGTGCGTGTGAAGCTCTTCACCATCCCTGGTCTGCAGGTGCCTGCGCCTTTTGGAGGTCGCCTCCGACAGATCTCGGTCGACCTGAATCCGACGCTGATGACGGCGAAGGGCGTTTCCCCGAACGACGTGGTGCAGGCCATCCAGAACTACAACCTGCTCATTCCTTCCGGCACGGCGCGCATCGGAGCAACCGACTACAACGTGCTGATGAACTCAAGCCCGGCGACCGTGGATGACTTCAACCGGATTCCGCTCAAGATCATGGGTCGCGTTCCGGTTTCGATCGGCGATGTGGCGAAAGTGGAGGACGGTTTCGCGATTCAGAGCAACATCGTTCACGTGGACGGCTTGCGGGCGACCTATCTCACCATCCTCAAGCACGCGGATGCTTCCAGCCTGAAAGTGGTGGACGGTGTTCGGGCGATGCTCGGAGACATCCGCGCCGCGGCGAACGCTGCCGGGCTGGACGCCATGGATATCACCCTGGACTTCGACCAGTCGAAGTTCGTGCGCGCAGCAATCACGAACGTCACCTCGGAAGCCGTTCTCGCTTCCGTTCTGGTGTCGATCATGATCCTCCTTTTCCTGGGTAGCTGGCGCAATACGATCGTTGTGATCACGTCCATCCCGTGCGCCATGTTTGCCGGGGTAATCCTGCTCTACCTGACCGGCAACAGCATCAACCTCATGACCCTAGGCGGCCTCGCGCTCGCGACCGGCATTCTGGTGGATGACGCGACGGTGGCAGTGGAGAACATCCACCGTCACCGGTCCCTGGGAGAGCCGCTGATGGTGGCCATTCTCGAGGGGTCGCGCGAGGTTGCTCTGCCCCGCACGATGGCCACCCTCGCCATCTGCATCGTGTTCTTCCCCGTCTCGTTCCTCTACGGGGCGTCGAAGTATCTGTTCGTGCCGCTCGCCCTTGCGGTGGTCTTCTCACTTCTTGCGTCCTACGTGCTGTCGTTCACGCTGGTTCCCATGCTCTCACGCATG
>RGVM01000798.1 GCA_010027295.1 Chitinophagia bacterium | reverse complement strand
GGTGAGGGCGACCGAGAGCGCATCCTGGAGAGGGCGGCAGCGCTCTCACAGGAAGGATACCGCATCCTGGCGGTGGCCTCGGCCTCCGACGGGGACACGAGGCTTGCCAACGGTGGCGCATACCCGAAGACGCAACAGGAGATACGCTTCGGGTTCCTCGGGCTGCTGGCCTTCCTCGACCCTCCGAAGGCGGGCATCCGGGAGGTCTTCTCGGCATTGGGACGAGCCGGCATCCGTGTGAAGGTCATCACGGGCGACGGTCCCGCCACGACGGCCGCCATCGCGCGGCAGGCAGGGCTCCCCGACGACGGCGGAGGTGTCAACGGGGATGCGCTCATGCACATGTCAGACAAGGAACTCGACGATACGGTGCTGCACCACGGGATCTTCACGCGCATGTTCCCCGAAGCCAAGCTCAGGATCATCGAGGCGCTCAAACGGAGCGGGCAGGTCGTGGCCATGACGGGCGACGGCGTCAACGACGCCCCTGCGCTCAAGGCCGCCCACATAGGCATCGCCATGGGACGGCGCGGCTCCGAGCTCGCCCGCAGCACCGCTTCGCTGATACTGACCGACGACGACTTCGCGAAGATGACCGACGCCGTGGCCATGGGGAGGCGCATCTACGGGAACCTCAAGAAGGCCGTCCAATACATCATATCCATCCATATACCCATCATCCTCACCGTCTTCCTACCCCTCGTGCTGGGCTGGGCATACCCCAACATCTTCACCCCCGTGCACGTGATCTTCCTGGAACTGATCATGGGACCCACCTGCTCCATCATCTACGAGAACGAACCCATGGAGGCCTACAGCATGGACCTGCCGCCCAGACGCATGACCCAGACCTTCCTGTCCTGGGGGGAACTCTCGCTCAGTCTGTGGCAGGGACTCGCCATCACCGCAGGCACGCTGGCGACCTACCGGCTGGCTGTGACGGGCTCCCTCGGGGAAGACATGACCCGGACGCTGGTCTTCACCTGTCTCGTGACGGCGAACATCTTCCTGACCCTCGTGAACAGGTCCTTCTTCTTCTCCATCATCGACACCTTCGCGTACCGCAACCGGCTGCTGCGCGGCATCATCCTGCTCACACTCCTCCTCACCGTCTCGCTGATGGCGGTGCCGGCCTTCCGCACCTTCTTCGGCTTCGAATGGCCGGGATGGACGGCGATGGGCCGGGCGACGGGCATCGG
>RGVM01000797.1 GCA_010027295.1 Chitinophagia bacterium | reverse complement strand
CTTCTCCGTTGCTTCCAATCGGGGGCCGACCAGATTCATGTGCCGCTGTCGGCGCGGCATGGCCCCGGGCTTGAGGTTGATGCGGGCGTACCCAATGTCATCGCTGCCTCGTACCTTGGGGTTCGGGTAGATCTCGGGCCGCAGAGCGGTGTCCGCGAAGTCCGCGATGATCCCGTCTCGCCTGGATTACACCGCTGGGTCTTCCAGCGGGTGTGTCTGGACCACTGGAGTTGAGGCCGCAAGGGTTGTGGGGGCATCCAAGTTCGCTGCGACTTGCCGGATGGCCGCACTGTCGAGGGGGGCCTCGCTCCATGCTGGGGCCGGGTTTTGGTAGTCTGGGTATAAGGCTGTGAGGGACAACTTCTGCAGCTCCCAGTCTGAGGGATCACTGCTGCTGTCTTCAGGGAAGGTCGTCTGATGGGACGCTCCGACCCGTGAGATTCTCGGGAGTTGAGGGTCTGGTTCTGGTCGATGTGAGAGACCTGTGAGGTAGACGTCTTCGCCAGTGGAGAGGGTATGGACAAGGGCTCCCCGATGTGGGAGAACCCCGATGCGATGCGTCCGTAGCCAAGCATAGCTGAGGATGGCGTCGCAGCCGATGTCGGCGTCATAGAAGGTGACCCGGTGTGGTCTTGGTCGAGGTAATCGGGTGCCGTCTGAGCGGTAGGCCCGGAACAAGAGGGTGATGTCGACGGTGTGCCGGCCTCCAGGGAGGGCGGCGCCGCTAGCGGTGACCATAGAGATGGGTTTGGTGGCGGGGCGAAACAGATCCGGCGGTAGGGCCCCTCGCCGGATGATGTTGGCCTGTGCTCCGGTGTCGATGAGGATCTTGAGGGTCCTTCGGGCACCGTCCGGGGGCACGACTGTGATGGGTAGGAGCATCTGGTGGTCCGCGCCGTCCAGGCTGAATTGATTGATGACGGCTCGGACATCGAGGTGACTGAGCTTGATGGAGACCTTGGGCGGACAGCGTGCCGCTGCGCGAATCGGCAAGAAGTCGGAGTCTGAATCAGACCCGGATCCCAGGGCAGGCATGTCGCCGTGATCGGCGCCATCTGTCCCGGTCTCCTGGTTAGGCAGTCGAGGACGTCTCCTCTTGTGCTCCAGATCCAGAGCCCGTGCTGTGTAATCCTTGGCCTCCTCCAGCATCAGCTCTCGAGCTTGCTCCCGGAGGTCGTCGAGGTCGGGGGGTGATGCCCA
>RGVM01000796.1 GCA_010027295.1 Chitinophagia bacterium | reverse complement strand
GCCACAATCCCTTCGAGATGTACATCCGACAACTCCTGCCCGCGATGCTGTTCTCCGCCGCCATCGTGCAGGGACAGCCTAGTTCGGGCGAGTTCGCTACACACCTCACGCCCGAACTTGCGTCCCGGTTGGCGGAGTTCCCGCTCAAATGCGTTGATCGTCCATACCCCTACAAGACCGGTGTTAGCTATGCCGACAGCACCTTCATCAGGCCGCCCAGCGACTACCATCCGGCCTTCTTCGGCTGCTTCGACTGGCACAGCAGCGTCCATGGCCATTGGATGCTCGCCCGTCTGCTAAGACTTTTCCCTGACTTGCCGCAGGCTTCCCGTATCCGGGACGTCTTCGAACGCCACCTGACACCGGCCGCTATCCAACGGGAGCTCGACGTCTTCCGCGATCGTGAGAACCGCGGCTTCGAACGTACCTATGGATGGGCCTGGCTGCTCATGCTGCAACGGGAGCTGGACGCCTGGAGGGATCCCGCCGCAGCCCGTTGGGCGATCGCCCTCCAACCCCTGAGCGACACTATCGTCGCTTATTCCGTTCGATATCTTGACAGGCTCGCCTACCCCATCCGGACGGGTGAACACAACAACCTCGCCTTCGGCCTGGCCTTCATGCACGACTATGCCGTAGCCGCACGACAGGAGGGACTGCGCAAGGCTATCGAGAGGGCCGCCCTCCGCTTTTACGAAAAGGACAGGTCTTGTCCACTCGCATGGGAACCTGGCGGGTCGGATTTCCTGAGTCCATGCCTGGAGGAGGCCGACCTCATGAGACGCATCCTCCCGGTCGACCGCTTCAACATCTGGATCCGAGGGTTCATGCCATCCCTCCTGCAGCCAGGCTTCCACCTCGAGCCTGGCCGTGTCATCGACCGGACCGACGGCAAGCTCATCCATCTCGACGGCCTGAACTTCAGCCGGGCCTGGTGCCTGGCGCCCATCGGCAAAGCCCTGGGGTCCGGACATATCTTGTCCATCGCCGAAACCTTGGAGTTCCAGTTTGAGCTTCTCTGGAGCGGCGACTGGTCAGGAAGACTCGCAAACGACTATCAAAGAAGTACCGCTGTACAAGTCTATCTGGTGCTGTTTGTCCTCCTTGTCCAGCTTATCCTTCTAAACTTCTTCACTGCCATCTTGATCGAGTCCTACATGGCCCTTAGACACGTCATAGCCTCCACGCGCTTCTCCCAGT
>RGVM01000795.1 GCA_010027295.1 Chitinophagia bacterium | reverse complement strand
GAGGCCCAGACCGTGGCCAACGTGCACCTGGCGATGAAGCAGCAACTGCACATCATCCCGGTGATCAACAAGATCGACCTTCCCCATGCCAACGTGCCGATGGCCCGGCAACAGCTTGAGGACATCATCGCCATCCCGTCCGAGGAGGCCGTCCTCGCCAGCGCCAAGGAAGGCATCGGGATCGAGGACATCCTGGAGGCCATCGTGGCCCGCATCCCGGCGCCCAAGCCCTCCGGGGCGCCTTCGCTCCAGGCGCTCATCTTCGACAGCTACTTCGACACCTACAAAGGCGTGGTCATCCTCGTGCGCATCATGCAGGGCGAGCTGCGCCCCGGGATGAACGTGAAGCTCCTCCACTCGGGCAAGACCGTGGAGGTCAAGGAGGTGGGCTCGTTCAACCCCAAGCCCTACACGCGGCAGAAGCTGGAGGTGGGCGAGACCGGCTACATCACGGCCAACATCAAGACGCCGCGCGAGGTAAAGGTGGGTGACACCATCACGGACCCCCGCAACCCGGGGCCTGAGCTGCCCGGCTTCCAGGAGATCCGTCCGATGGTTTTCTCCGGGATCTACCCGATCAACACCGCCGACTTCGAGGCGCTGAAGCAAAGCATCGCCAAGCTCCAGCTCAATGACTCCGCCTTGACCTACCAGACGGAGTCGTCCACCGCGCTGGGCTTTGGCTTCCGCTGCGGCTTCCTCGGCCTCCTCCACATGGAGATCGTCCAGGAACGGCTCCGTCGGGAGTTCGACATGGACATCATCGCGACGTACCCCAGCGTGGTGTATCGCGTGGTCAAGACCGACGGCACGGAGGTGACCGTGGACAACCCGGCGTTCATGCCGGACGTGACCTACATCGACGTCGTTTACGAGCCCGTGGTGAAGGCGTTCGTGATCTGCCCGGGCGACAACATCGGCGACATCATGTCCTTGATCGCCGAGAAGCGCGGCGAGATCCGCAACACCGAGACGCTGGACGCGCGGCGCGTCATGATGACGTGCCGGATCCCGATGAACGAGATCCTGATCGACTTCCACGACCGGATTAAGTCCATCACCCGTGGCTACGGCTCGATGGACTACGAGCCGGATGGCTACGTGGCGAGCGACATGGTGAAGCTCGACATGCTGGTGAACGGTGAGGTCATGGATGCCTTCTCCAGCCTAGTGCACCGGACCAAGGCCGAGGCCCGCGGT
>RGVM01000794.1 GCA_010027295.1 Chitinophagia bacterium | reverse complement strand
GATCGTGCCCGTAGGCGCCTCCGACTTCAGCGAAGGCCTCCGCTGGGGCGTGGAAGTGTTCCACCACCTCAAGAGCGTCCTCAAGAAGCACGGATACAGCACCAACGTGGGCGACGAGGGCGGTTTCGCGCCCGACATCCAGAGCAACGAGGAGGCCATCGAGACCGTCCTGCAGGCCATCGAGGCGGCGGGCTACAGACCCGGCGAACAGATCGCCATCGCCATGGACGCCGCCACCAGCGAGATGTTCAACGAGGAGGACCGCACCTACCGCTTCTACAAGAGCACCCAGAAGGTGATCGACAGTGACGAGATGGTCGCCTACTGGTCGGAATGGGTCTCCAAATACCCCATCGTCTCCATCGAGGACGGCATGGCCGAAGATGACTGGGAGGGATGGCGGAAACATACGCAGGCCATCGGATCCAAGTGCCAGCTCGTCGGCGACGACCTCTTCGTCACCAATGTGAAGAGGCTCCAGCGCGGGATCGACAACGGCGTCGGGAACAGCATCCTCATCAAAGTCAACCAGATCGGCACGGTCACCGAGACCATCAACGCCGTCCAGCTCGCCCAGCGCAATGCCTACACCACGATCATGAGCCACCGCAGCGGCGAGACGGAGGACACCACCATCGCAGACCTGGCCGTAGCCCTCAACTGCGGACAGATCAAGACCGGCTCCGCCTCGCGGACCGACAGGATGGCCAAGTACAACCAGCTGCTCCGCATCGAGGAACTCCTTGGCTCCGACGCCGTCTTCCCCGGCGGCGGCAGGATACGCTTCGGACGTTGACCTCAGCCCTCCTCCCTCCGATGGCGGGTTCGAGGGTTTTTCGCTAGATTGCATCAGACCGCATACACCGCGGATGACCATGAAACCGCCTGCCTGGCTCCGGAACCGATACACCCTCACACTGGTGTGTTTCGTTGTGTGGATGCTGTTCTTCGACCGGGACGACGTACTCACCCAATGGTCGCGCCAGCGACAGCTCGACGACCTCAACCGCAGCCGAGACTATTACCGCCGACAGATCGTCGATGCCCGCAACGAGCTCGACAGCATCACCGTCGACCCCGCCGCCATCGAGAGGATTGCCCGGGAACGCTACCTGATGAAACGCGACGGCGAGGAACTCTTCGTCATCACCCGGGACCCCTGATTTTTTTTCGCATTCGCACAATACGGCGCAATTGGCA
>RGVM01000793.1 GCA_010027295.1 Chitinophagia bacterium | reverse complement strand
AGGCCGAGCGCACGGAGGGTGATCTCGTCGCCCGCGACTTTGCCGCTGACCAGGTTCACATAGCCGCCGAGCTGTTTGCGAAAGGCATCCGCCTTCGCGTTCCGCCGTTTGCGCAAGCTATCGAGGCTCGCCTTCAACTTGTCGTAGTCCAGCTTCGCCTCCCTCAGCTCCTCGTGGGCGAGCTTTAGTTCATCGGTCTAGGCTTCCACGCCCGGGACGAGCGGAGCGGGAGCCGGACCTCCCTCCTCGGGCGGCTCCGGGGCCTGCTTCGAGAGGATGCCGGTGCCCAGTTGGATGAGCGCGCTGAAGGTCTTTCGGCTCAGGGTGAGCTTCACTTCTGCCATAGATCAGTCGAGTCGTTGCGTCTTTAGGTGGTCGAAAGCCCCTGTGCCCTCTGTCGGACCGGGCCAGCGGCCGGGCACATCTTGCTTCAAGGCGAAACCAGGGGTGTGCAGGACGATGGAGCGGTGCCGGAGGAGAGCCGGGATGTAAACGCCGCCGTTGTGTCAGAACGTGCACGGCATGGAAAGCCCAAAGTGACCCAAAAAAGTCGCTCCGGAGGGCATCAAAAGGCGTGTGAAGACCTACTCACCGTCGTTGAAGGCCTACGGAAGGTTTATGAAGGCCTACGTGGTACGTGTGAAGGCCTACTTGGTACGCGTGAGGGCCTACTTGGTGCGTGTGAGGGCCTACTTGATACGCATGAAGGCCTACTTAGTGTGCATGAAGGCCTACTTAAGCCGTTTGAAGGCCTACCGGACCTCGTTGAAGAGCCGCGGCAAGGCTGTTGGCACCGCACGCCGACCCACGGCTCAGGCTCGTGCGCGCTCGCGCTCCGTGAGGTTTGGCATCGCCCCGGGCCGAACAGCGGACCGCAACTCGCCTCCGGTCGCCTTGCCCGACGCGAGGGCGCCGCCCGCCTCAGCCGGTTTGTCGTGTGTACCGGCAAGACAGTTCCCGCCTGCGGCACACTCGGTGCTTTCTCACAACGCAAGCAGCCCTTCCGCCATGAACTTCCTCGTCGTCGACGACAACCGCCTTCTCAACCGCTTCCTGACGACCTTCTTCCGCGACAAGGGTCACACCGCTTCCGCGCTTACCGATGGGACGAAGGTCGAAGCCTGGCTGGAGAAGAATGCCTGCGACGCCATCATCCTCGATATCGGTCTGCCCAAGGTGGATGGCATCACCCTCATTTCC
>RGVM01000792.1 GCA_010027295.1 Chitinophagia bacterium | reverse complement strand
ACGGACTGTTCCCTGGTAATGCCTTACAGAAGGCCGATGGGGAGCAAGCCTACATTCAAGCTCCCCTAGGTGGGATCAAAGGGGGGACCAAGACCTGGGCCCGCCTCCCCCTGGACTTGTGGCCTGCGCACGCGAAGGGTCTCCGTGACCCTGTCGTGCCCGTCCTCAAAGCCATTTACGGCCATCCAGAGTCCGGCGGACACTGGGAAGAGTATTGCGAAAGCGCTCTTCACAAGGCCGGGTGGCAGAACGTACCGGAGTGGCCCTCCGTGTATTGGCTCCCCAAGCTGAAGCTCCTCCTGATGGTCTACGTTGACGACTTCAAGATGTCCGGCCCCGCCGGCAACCTGGAAGCCGGCTGGCGTACCAGTACGCAGGGCATTAAGCTTGTGGGGATAGGCCCTGTGTCTAATTACCTCGGTTGTGACCATGCGACATTCGATGGCACAATCGACACCAAGCCGGTGCGGGGAATTCAGTACAAGATGCAACCTTTCATGGAATCTTGCGTAGATGCTTACCGCAAGATTGTCGGCAAGCCCGGCTTGCATCTCCCCCGGGTGGACACACCCTTCCTGGGAGAAGACGGCGGCGGAAACGCCCCGCCTCCCAAGGAGGATGAGTGGAAGCACTACGCCGCGCAAAAGGCATGGTGCCGAATCCACAATTCTCTACGCTGCGCCCTCTTCACGCCCGATGGAGTGAATGACGGGCCCGATCCGAAGAACCTTCTTCCGGATCGCCTAACGCGAATGATCCCCGTTCCCCTCCCGGGTGGTGGCGGAAACGCCCCGGACCCGGTGAAGGGCACCAGCATCACGGACATGTGGACTGATCCCCGGGTCTCACACCGGGCCCATGATCCGTGGGTTGGTGAGACGTGGTTCTTTGAGAAGGGGTGCGCCAATCGTGTCCCACCCCATCCCATCGAACTCGTCACGGCCGGACCCGACGCCGAGAACGAACCGGGAGAGCTGGCCAATCACGCTGCCAGCATCCTGATGAAGGTTCTCTACGGCGCCAGGATGGGGCGCTGGGACTTGCTGAAAGCAGTGGCTTCCCTGGCGACCCACCTGACCGAGTGGACGCCAGCCTGCGACAAGGCGCTGTTTCGACTTATGTGCTACATCAATTGCACTACTTCGGCGACGTTGACGGGTTACATCGTTGACGCCCCGGAAGATTTATCCCTGCGGCTAT
>RGVM01000791.1 GCA_010027295.1 Chitinophagia bacterium | reverse complement strand
GATAAGACGATGTCGGGGTCTGTGGATTGCACCGACATGGCTGCATCGGTATAGTTTTGCCGAAATCCACGACGATGTTCACTGCCGGCCGTATCCTTTTTCTTTGCCTTGCCTGCCTGCCATCCCTACGGGGGCAGACACACCGCGAGGACCGGTATCGCTATCCCCTGGACATCCCCGCCCGCCTCAATGCCAATTTCGGGGAGCTTCGCCCCAACCATTTCCATATGGGCCTCGACCTGTTCACGGAGCGCAGGACCGGCCTCCGCGTGCTGGCCGCGGCTGACGGGTACGTGGGGCGTGTGAAAGTGGAGCCAGGCGGTTTCGGCAGGGCACTCTACCTCTACCACCCCGACGGCACCACCACGCTCTACGCCCACCTGGAGCGATTCGAGCCGGTTCTCGAGGAGGCCGTCAGACGCCGTCAGTACGCCCTGGAGAGCTGGCAGATAGAGTGGGAGGTCCCCGCGGGCGCCTTCCCCGTTCGCCGGGGACAGTATGTGGGCAACAGCGGGAATACGGGCGCATCCGCAGGCCCTCATGTCCATTTCGAAGTCCGCCGTACACGGGACGACCTATGTCTGAATCCGCTGGTGTACGGTCTCCCGCTCCCCGATGCCGTGCCGCCCGATATCCATCGGATAGCCGTCTACGACCGCAACCGCAGCGTGTACGAGCAGCGCCCATCCCTTCACGCCTTCCTGCGGACGCCGGAGGGATATGAAGTGCCAGGTGTGATCCTTGTCCGGACGGACAGGCTGAGCTTCGCCATCGGAGCCACGGACCGCATGTCGGGAGTCCCCAACCCCAACGGCATCCATGCCGCCACACTTTGGGAGAACGGCCGCCCTCTGGCCGGATTCCGCCTCGACCGCATCGGATACGACTCGACTCGCTACCTGAATGCGCATGTCGACTTCATGAGGCGCGCCAACGGTGGCCCATGGCTCCAGTTCCTGCTGCCCCTGCCGGGGGATGCCCTTTCCGGCATTCGAACCCAAAACCCCCGACTTCAGGAAGTCCTCCTGGCCGACACCCTCCCGCATCGCTTCCGCATCACCGTACAGGATGTGTCGGGTAATACCAGCCAGGCCTTTCTTACGGTACGCAGGACCGGGATGTCGGTGACCCAGCCGGAAGAGGAGGGGGTGGTGATGGCCCCCGGCCATGTCGGCGTCTTCGATGCACATGCCGTGCAGGC
>RGVM01000080.1 GCA_010027295.1 Chitinophagia bacterium | reverse complement strand
AACCGGCCGGTGTCCTTGTCGAGATCATGAATGAGGACGGCAGCATGGCGCGCCTCCCTCAACTTGAGGAACTTGCCCTGCGGTTCGACATGCGCATCGTCACCATCAAGGACCTGATCGAATACCGTCTGCAGACCGACTCCCTCATCGAAGAGGTCGTGGGTGTCGATATGCCCACCCGATACGGGCACTTCCGCCTCCTGCTCTTCCGCGAACGAAACAATCCGAACGCACAAGAGCATATGGCTCTCGTGAAGGGTACCTGGTCGAAGGACGAGTCCGTTCTCGTGCGCGTGCACTCATCCTGCTTCACGGGAGATATACTGGGGTCGCTCCGGTGCGACTGCGGAGACCAGCTCCATTCCGCCATGTCGCTCGTAGAGAGGGAGGGGAAGGGTATCGTCCTCTACATGAACCAGGAAGGCCGTGGGATCGGCCTCGTCAACAAGCTAAAGGCCTATCGACTGCAAGAGCAGGGGATGGATACTGTCGAGGCCAATCTTCACCTGGGTCTGCCCATGGACCGGCGCGACTATGGGCTTGGAGCACAGATTCTGCGCAGTCTCGGCGTCTCCAAGATCCGCCTCATCAGCAACAACCCCAGGAAAAGGGCCGGCCTCAGCGGCTACGGCCTCGAAATCGTCGAGAACGTACCGCTACATACGCCCCCCAATCCCTTCAATGTCCGCTATCTGGAAACGAAGCGCGACAAGATGGGCCATGAACTCTGAAGCCGGTCTTGGTAAGGGCCTATGAGCGGCAGTTAGCCAGTGGCGGCAGGATGTCGTCCCTTCACTTCCCCTTCCCGAAGATCCTGTCGAACTCGGTACGGAAGGAAAGGTTGCCGCCCGTCCTGTCTCGCTTGCCACTCGAGGAGAGGGCATCGAAGCTGCTGCGGAAGAAGAAGGAGGTGCGGAAGCGCCCGTCGGGCGTGATGCGGTATTCCACGTTCACATCGGGGAGGAAGAGGAAGCTTTGGTTGTTTCCCACCAGCCTCGAGTTGGTGGTGAAGTTGAAGTCGCTCCCAAAGGTGATGACCAGCTTGTCGTTCATCATGGACTTGATGAACTGCAGGCTCACGTTCTCGCGGAAGGCGTTGGCGCCGGCATCTGAGCCCGTACCGCCCAGTCCGGTATTCATGCGCTGGTAGTTGAAATTGACGTCCACCTCGGAGCCGAAGAGGCGGTAGAAGAAGTTCTGGACGCTGTTGGTCAGGATGCCGCTGATGACCCCCGAGATGGTGCTGTTGAAGAGGCCCTGGTTCATGCTGCTGGCCACGACGGCGGCCTGCGGCGCGAAACTCTTGAAGACGATGAGGTAGGTGGCCTGTTTGCTTACTTCCAGCGGGTCGCGGTTGATGGCTTTGATCTTGGTGTCGACCGTGGGGTTGTTGCGCACTACGCTGTAGGCGGGCAGCGCGATCTGGAAGGCCGGGTTGGGCTTGCTCAGGGTGCCTGTGAGATGGCAGAGGACGTTGACGTCGCTGCTCTCCCTCAGTACGTCCTGACTCACACCCGAGATAGTGGATGCGTTGGGGTCGGAGAAGAGGGTGCTCATGCGGACCTTTTCAGCAAAATAGGTGGCGTTGATGTTGATTTCGGCGTCGTAGGGGTCCCCCGTCCAGCTGATATAGCTGCCGGAGCCTCGTTCGAGCGTGAAGGGCTTCTTGAAGATGTCCTGGAAGTTGAAGCTGTAGCTACCACTCTCGATGTTGTATCGGCCGTTCATCGTGGTAGCCTCCTTGGTACCCGTGCGGATCTTCAGGTTCCCGGTGCCGATCGCGGAGATGATGTCACCGCTAAGTTCGTCGAGCACCACGTCAACGCGCAACAGTGGATTGGCCTTGAGGTCGAGCTCGACTCCGAGGTTCCCCGAAGGAGTCGCAAGATTGCCTAGGTCCATCTCGCGTCCGTACTCCCTCCACACGATGTAGTCGACCTCGGCCCGTTCCTTGGAGGTTGAGGTGGTGAGCACCACGATGCGGGAGCTGTCGGTGACTTCACCCTGCAGGGTGACGAGCATGTCGTCCTCCGGTCCGCTAAAGCGGAAGTTGACGCGGCCGGTGGCTTTGCCGTAGAACAGGTCGTTGTCCTTCTTCTCGGTATTGAGTACCTGGAGCTTGCGGGAGTTGGCGGTGAAGTCGAAATGCATGTCCCGGAAGAAATGATGGGAGAGCTGTCCCTTCACGGTACCTTCATTGCCGGCCATGTCGCGGATGCGGATCTCGCCAATATCCAACAGGTCGGGCTTGAAGGTGATGGATGCATCTGTGAGGCGGTAACGGCATTTGGTGTAGTCGACCTGTACGTTGGCGTCCTTCAATGTCACCTTGCCGGTGATGTCGGGTTCGGAGAGTGGGCCCGACACGCTGATCTTGCCTGTGCCCGTACCCTCGATGTCGGAGAACACGATGTCGAGGTACGTGCTTAGGACACCCAGGCGAATGCTTCCGATATCGACTTCGGTGTCGATGGTGCCTCTGCCCGAGTCGGCCAGTGTCACATGGCCTCTGAGGTCGAACACGTACCCCTCATTGGCGGAGTTCATGAAGAAAGTTGCCTTGCGGAGGGTTTGGTTCCAGTTTCCGTTCAGGGAGATGATGCCGATGGAATCGCCTTCGAAACGCGTCTGTTCCGTTTGGGCGTTCAGGTATATGTTGAGCTTACCGTAGGGGTCTTCGATGGTAATGTCTCCGCTGGTCAGGCCTTCGATACGGGGGTCGCTGAGCACGTAGGGGAGGAGGTCGCCCAGGTTCACCCTGTGCATGGTGACGAGGATGTCGTTGGTCCTGCCGGCGGTGGACTTGAGCGAGGAGACCTGAATGGCCTGCTCGCCGTTGACGAGTCGGATGTCGTTGGCCCCAATGAAGGAGCGAGAGATGGTGAGTTCTCCATCCCGTTCGATCCTCCAGGTTTTGTCGTTGAGTACGATGGCGGACGGGTTGAACAGGATGCGTACACCATCCTTGAGGTGTTCCACCGCCACGGACAGGCTTGCCGAGCTCATGCCCGGGCCTGCCGTGGTGTTGAGGCGCAGGCGGGAGATGTTGGAAGAAGCCGTGGCCTCGAGGGCTGTGCCGGGAATGTCGAGGCTGTCGTTGAAGGTGATCAGACGGCTTTGGGCGAAGAGCCGCAGGCTGTCGGCATCTCCTGTCGCATTCAGGTCGAATGATCGGACTTCCACTTCGCCTATCCGGAAGCCTGGGATTTGGGCACGGATCGCGAAGAGGTTGCGGGCGGGGGCTATCTCGCCTTCGAGTCGGCTGTTGTCGAAACCGCCGAGTCTCAGGCCGAAGATGGGGAGATAGTAGTCGATCTCACCCAGTGCAATGGAATATTTGATGTCCTGTCCGGGAGAGCCTGCGGGTGGCGCCTGAAAGTAGTTGGGGTAGTAACGGCTGAGAAAGGTCGTGAAGGCGCCGGGGAGGTCGCTGAGCAGGAAGTGCCCGTCCATGGCGATCCGAATGTCCCTATTGCCGCCAGACACATGCCTGCCTGCACTGTCCGTATCCGAGCGGATCTTGAACCCCTCCACATTGTACGTCTTACCAGGCGTGCGAACGGTCAGGGCGTGGAGGTCCGCCTCTCCGCGCAAAGCATCTAATGCCCGTCCTTTGACATGCAGGCCGAATCCGCCTGTGATACCCATATCCCGCTCGGTGAGGCCAGTGCCTTCGAGGTCGAACCGGGTGATGTCCGTCTCGAGGTCATAGGCGGGGTCATCCATGTCAAGGTCGAGCCCACCCCGGAAGATGGCCTGCAGGTGCTCATCCCTCACCCGGCCGTCTACAGACAGCCGGCCGGAGGCGATGGAAGCCTTCACGGCCATCCCATGATAGGTGTATCCGCGATATTGCAGGGCGGCATCCCGGATATCGGCATCGGTGAGTGCTTTCGAATCCATGCCCTGCCCGCGGATGTCCGCGGATAGGCTGAGGGTTCCCAGGTCGGGAATTTCGAGGAATCTACCGAGAAGGAACCCTTCGGTCTCGATGCGCCCCTGATATTCGATCGAACGGCCATCGGGTAGGCGTATCGCCTGGTTCAGTCCGATGCTGCCGAGGGCCGTCGTGGCGCGGCCCGTCACCCGGAAGTCGGAGAAGGTGCCCTCATAAGAGCCTACGATATCCAGTGAACCCAGGCTGGCAAGGTCCGGGCTCTCGATGTTCGCCAGTTCAGGAACGAAAGAGATAGCATCGCGGTAGGTCGTGTGGAGGCGACGACCCTGGAAGGTCATGCGGGTTCGTTCGAGGTCCGGCAGACCCTGAAAGCGGAAGTCCCCCTTCAGTTCGGTGTCGAGTCCGTAGCGGGCAGTGAAGCCTGTGGCGGTGAGGTCCTCGACGGTGCCTTCGACCCTTCCCTCGATGCGAAAGTCGCGGTCCCATCCCTTCAGGTCCGGCGCAAAGCAGGCTAGGTCGGAGAGTCGTACGGTGCTGTTGCGGAAATCACCTTCCAGGCGGACCCGCTGTTCGAAGTTCGACATGTCCTCCAGGAAGTCGTCGTAGTGCATGACGAAGCGTTCACGCAACGAGCTGTGGGGGGTCTTGATCTCCAGCCGGTCGAAGGCCATGGCGTCCGGGTCGAGCTTCATGTCGGCCGTGAAGTACAGCACTTCCAGTCCGCTTCTTTCGTTGGTGCTCAGCAGGAGCTGTGCGGAGACGGTGTCTTTGAACCATCCGAGGTTCGAGATCTCGGCATGGATGTCCTGGAAGTCGAGGTGCCTGTTGTCGAAGTAGGCCAGTACGGGACGTTCCCGGGCGGGGTCGCGTTCGAGGCGCAGGTCATTGCGGAACCGGCCGTTCGAGATGCGTACGGTATGTGCCAGGATGTCCCATTCGTCGGGGTTCCATTCCAACTCACCTTTCCTGGGGACGGTTGTACGCTTTCGGGCGGCTTTGGGACGGGGCGGTCGGTTGCCTGGGAAGTCGTCGATCGAGAAAAAGGGTTCCTTGAGGTCGAGTTCGTGGATGAAGACCTTCTTGCGGTCGAGGTCTATCTCGTCAGCATCGAGGTCGAAGTGGCGGACGGAGAATCGGGTGGTGCGGCCCGCCCAGGCGTCGACCTCCGAGAAACGCAGCCTGTTGGCCTCGATGCGCTGTAGCAGGAGCGGGCGTCGCTTCCTTGTCGTGTCCTTCCTCCCGGGGGATGAGAAGGCGTCGACGATGAACTGGTAGTTCCAGACGGAGTCGCGGCGCGAAGTGTTCACCAGTACGTCGTTGAGGCCGATGTACCGAATGTCGGTCTCGTCGTGAAGGAAGAACCAATCGGTGAGTCGGATGGAGAGCTCGCCGGCGGAGAGGAGGGTGTCTTTCCGGAGGTCCCTCACCAGGAGTCCCTCGAGATGGAGCCGGTTGAAGAGGGAGATGCTCACCCTGTCGACCTTCACCTCTGCGCCCAGCCTCGCGGTCAGCTGACGGGCCGCTTTCCCGACCAGTCGGTTCTGCACATACTCCGTGCGGACCGCCAGGATAGCGAGTACTGCAAGCAGCAGGATGCAGGAAATGACCCAGGCTGATATCCTCAGCAGTTTGCGCACGGGCGGGTGTGTTACCTACAAAGGTACGTCGGCGGCCTCATTGGCTACGTTTGAAACGAAGCGCTTGGCGGCCGTGTTTTGCGAACCCTCAGAACAAACGGATCTCCCGGTTGGTTTCCTCGATCAGATGTTGTAATCCCGCGAACAGGTCCTTCCATTCCGACCAGTTCCATGACAGGACTTCCAAGGCGTCTCCGGGGTTCACGCGAAACGTGAATATAAGGCAATCGTTCTCCTCGTCGTTCAGGATATCGCAGTCCCACACGTCCAGGAATCCGTCGCCGGGGGACGAGCCGGGAGGCATCTTCGCGGTGAACAATCTCATCATCTCTGCATGGCGACTCTTCAGTCTGCCCGAGAATTCCCTTCCGGCTGACAGCAGCTCGTCATCGGTACGGCCGTCGAGGTGGACCCCGGTGATTTCGACCATGAGGTGGATCGTGATCCCGTCCAGCATGGGTTCCCCGGTCAGCATATCGAGATGGGGTTCCATTTTCAGCACCTGGAAGCGATGTTCGATCCGCTCGTCCGCGTGCAGGATCAGGGTGCAGTCGCATCCGTTCTCCGCGTCAGGGTTCAGGTCCAGCGCGTCGAGAGGCGTCTGGTCGGCTTCGGCCGGCAGGAACCATTGGTTGTTGAAGTCCTCGTCTTTGAAATCGTATGTCAGGCTTGCCATCATGGGTGCCGTTTTTTTGTAATGGCCTGGGATTCCATCCACAGCTACCAATCGCTCATGGGTTTGATGTCTGTTTGCAAGGCCATCTCTGAGGGTTCAGGTGTCCCTTCCCTTCTCGATCCCATAGTGGAGTTCCACCAATCCGTTCCGGAAGCCCTTGACGTCCTTCAGCCTGAGTTTTTGCTCGATGCCTCCAGGCTGGAAGAATGGGATTCCCTGTCCCAGCAGGATGGGGATGACGGGCATGCGGATCTCGTCTGCGAGGCCGAGCCGTAGGAAGTCACAGACCAGCGTGGGGCCGCCCACCACCCAGACATTCCGGAATCCCGACTGCTCCAGTGTTTGCAGGAGCTGGTGCAGATCGCCCGAATGATATCGGATGTTCGGACGGAAGGGCGGATGTCTGCGATGTGTCGTCACGTAGGTCGGCGTGTCGCCATAGGGCCAGCCGTAGGCGGCGGACAGCTCTGCGGCATGCTCATAGGTATTGGCACCCATGACATAGCAGTCGACTTCCTTCATTGACTGCATGAGTGTTGCGATGTCGGCCCCTCCCTCGAAATGCGACTGTGTCTCGAACCAGGCGACGCTGTTGTCCGGCTTCGCGATCATGCCGTCCAGGCTTGACACCATATGTATCGTGACCCTGATCGGCTTCATGCGGATGTGTGGTTGGGAATGTCCGTGTGTCAATAGGCTTCTGCGTGGTCGTCGCCCCTTTTATCGGCCACGGCCTCGAACCTGAGTCTGCGGCGTCCCTGCCGGTTGATCCGGATGACTTCGGTACGGCCGATCTGTCCGCGCTTGGCGAGGGTGTACCCCATGGTCTGCAGTTCCTTTGCGAGCGTTTCCGGGAAGGCGGCCTCCACGGCGATGACGTCAGGCTGCCATTGGTGGTGGAACTTGGGCATGTCGACGGCATCCTTCGTGCCGAGGCCGAAGTCGAGGATGTTGACGAGTGTCTGCAGCACCGAGGTGGGGATGGTGGTGCCTCCCGGCGTGCCCACCACGAGGAAGGGTTTGCCGTCTCTGAGCACGATGGTGGGGGTCATGGAACTGAGCATCCGCTTCCCGGGGGCGATGGCGTTGGCCTCGGTGCCCAGTGCGCCGTACATGTTGGGCACGCCGGGCTTGACGCTGAAGTCGTCCATCTCGTTGTTGAGGAGGAAGCCGGCCCCGCCGATGACGGTGTGTGAGCCGTAGCCGCCGTTGAGGGTGGTGGTGACGGCGACGGCGTTACCCCAGCGGTCGGCCACGGACAGATGGGTCGTCTCCTCGCTCTCGGGGTTTATATTTCCGGCCTTCGTCATTTTGCTGCTGCCGGCCTTGCCCGGCTGGTAGTCCTTCATACGCGCGGCGAGGTAGTCGTTGCTCACGAGCGTCCTGACGGGAACCTTGACGAAGTCTGTGTCGCCGAGAAACTCGGCTCGATCGGCATACGCCCTTCGTTCGGTCTCGGTGATCAGCTGCACCGACGCGGGCGTATGGAAGCCCATCGACCGGAGATCGTAGGGTTCGAGCATCTTCAGGCACTGCTGTATGATCAGTCCGCCGCTGCTGGGCAGGGGCATGCTGACGATGCGGTAGCCGCGGTAGTCGAACTGCACGGCCTTCCGCTCGCTCGCCGTGTAGGCTTTGAGGTCGTCATAGGTGATGAGGCCCTTTCCCCTCTGCATCTCCTCAACGATGAGGCGGGCCGTCTCGCCTTCGTAGAATCCCTTCATACCCTGTTCGCGGATGCGTCGGAGGGTGGCCGCCAGTTCGGTCTGCATCAGCGTGTCGCCCGCCTTCCAGGGGGCGGCCCTAACCAATGCGGTGGGGCGTGTGCTGTACTTCAGGAAGGCGCTGCGATTGCTGTTGAGCGAGGAGGCTTCCGCGGCGGTCACGGCGAAGCCTTTCTCGGCGAGTTCTATGGCGGGGTCTATGAGTTGCGAGAAGGGCAGTCGTGCATGTTCCCCGGCACACCACCGGCGAGGTGGCCGTTCTGGCTGAGCGAGGTGTTGGGATTGCCGGCGCTGTCGAGGTACATGTCTCGGTGCGCGCGCCCCGGCGCCTTCTCGCGGTAGTCGATCGCGAGGCTGCTGCCGTCGGCCATCTGTGCAACGAGGAAGCCCCCGCCGCCGAGGTTGCCCGCCCCGGGGTAGACAACGGCCAGGGCCAGTTGCACGGCGATGGCCGCATCCACGGCGTTGCCGCCCTTCTTAAGCACTTCCAGTCCCGCACGGCTGGCCAGCGGATGGGCCGAGGCGACGGCCCCCTGCGTACCCTGTGCGGACTTGCGGATCCCATAGCGGTACGCCGTCTCCTGTGCTTGCGAGGGTCGGCTCCCAAGGGAGAGGCAGGTGATGGCGAGGATGGCCCAGACGGCCCGGATGGATTGGCTCATGCGGTAAAAATAATTGAATCCGCGGAAGCAGGGGTATTCGCGGCCTGCAGTCCCCATCTTTGACTATTTTCATGCCCCACCCAATGACCATCCTATGCGGTATGCCTTTTTCGCCCTCCTGCTGTCACTCTCACAGCTGCAGGCCCAGCCCCGGCTT
>RGVM01000790.1 GCA_010027295.1 Chitinophagia bacterium | reverse complement strand
CGTGAAGAAGGGGGCCATCCTGCCTGACGGCTTCGTGATCTGACCCGCCGCACGCTAAACCCTGCCATATGTCAACCCCTTTCAACGGCACAAGGCCCCGACTCTCTCTTGTCCAGATCGTGAACATGAGCGTCGGATTCTTCGGGATCCAGTTCGGCTGGGACCTCCAGCGGGCAAATATGGGCCGCATCTACGAAAACCTTGGCGCCAACCCCGATGAGGTCCCACTGCTATTCCTGGCCGCACCATTGACCGGACTCCTCGTGCAGCCCGTCATCGGGTACATGAGCGACCGCACCTGGCACCCGGTATGGGGCAGGCGCAGACCCTACTTCATGATCGGTGCGATCATCAGCTCGCTGGCGCTGCTGCTCATGCCCCACAGCAGCGTCCTCTGGATGGCCGCAGGTCTGCTCTGGGTGCTCGACGTGTTCGGCAATGTATCCATGGAGCCCTTCCGAGCCTTCGTCACAGACCAGTTGCCCGACGAGCAGGTCAACCGCGGCTTCATCATGCAGAGCCTTATGATCGGCCTCGGTGGCAGCATCGCCTCCGCTCTGCCCTGGCTAATGACGAACGGCCTCTCGCTGGCCAACACCGCCGATCCCGGCCAGATACCTGAAAACGTCAGATGGTCTTTCTACATCGGCGCCTTCTTCTTCCTATCCGCGGTCTGCTACACCGTCTTCACGACACGCGAATACCCACCCTCGTCCGAAGACGGATCCGCCGAAAAGCAAGAAGGCATGGGCCTCGTGTCGGGAATCCGGGAGTTTACCTCCGCGCTGAAACAGATGCCGCCCCGCATGAAGGCCGTCTCGCTGGTGCAGTTCTTCACATGGCCCGGGCTTTTCCTGATGTGGTTCTACTATACCACGGCCGTGGCGGTCAACGTCTTTCACGGTACCGATGCCAGTGACCCTGTCTATGCCGAGGGAGCAGACTTCGGCAGCCTCACCCTATCTTTCTACAGCGTCGTCACCTTCCTGTTCTCGATGGTGCTGCCTGCCATCGCCGACCGGCTCGGACGCAGGGTCACTCATGCCATCTGCCTGCTGGTGGGCGCCCTGGGCCTCTACAGCGTCAACTTCATCCGTGAGCCGGACCTGCTCTTTGTCTCCATGGCCTGTGTGGGTATCGCCTGGGCCAGCATCCTCTCCATGCCCTATGCCATGCTCAGCGGCGTCCTCCCACGTGAGCG
>RGVM01000789.1 GCA_010027295.1 Chitinophagia bacterium | reverse complement strand
TGTTAACCCTGGCCTTGCATCCTGATTTGTTTGTTGGCGCGGTGAGCCACGCCGCACAGAGCTACCTGCCAGGTTTCCCGCCAGGCTCGACATGGGGCCACTTTCCGGGGCTAGAGATTTCGGACTTTACCCAAGGCCCACTCAAAAAGAGAAAGTGGGTCGTGATATCTGGCGACAAGGACAAAAACTACAGCGAAGTCCTTGCGACCTCGAAAGACTGGGACGCGCGCAAACTTCCCTACCGGTTCATCGACGTACCTGGCATGGCCCACACGAATGCGTCGCCAGAGAAACTGGAGGAGGCCTTGCATTGGGTGGGGCTATAGGGCGAAGAATTGGGGTCTCCGAGCAAGCCAGCCTCGGGTCGCTAACGCGCGGGCAACGTTATTAATCACTTCGACAGCGCCGCCAAGGACATGTTGTCGGCAATAATGTCGTGGGGAATGAGCTTGTACCCCCACGGCTTGCCGCCGTGTTTTGCATTATAGTCAGAGGCATTCTGGCACCAAGTCTCGGCGACCTTCTTTTTGATCTGCACCGTCTCTTCATCGACCTGAAAGGAGCCTTTAACCTCAAGCATCCAAATGTTGTCCTCGGTTTCGGTCACGAAGTCCGGCTGGTATTCGAGCTGGTTGGCGCCATCACGGTAGAACATCTGAAACTGACCTTTCGTGGGCTTGAACCATTTGATGGCGTCGCGTTCCAGGATGACGGCGATACGGCGCTCGGAGTCCGAATGGAACTTCTGCACGGGATAGAGGCACTTCTGGAAGCCGCCGAAGAGATACTTGGCCATGTTGCTGAGATCACCAGGTCTCACGCGGAAATCCAACGGTGGTTCCCCAGCCTTGGCCGTGTAGGCGCTGGGCTTTAAGGAGGTGAAGCCCTTGCTGATCACCACATCGTAGCCCGCGACTTCCTCGCGGAAGTGCTTGTGCATCTGGGCGTGGATGAAATCCGCGATGTCCTTCTGGTGGAAGTGCAGCACCTGCCAGATTTCCTCCTCGGGCAGGTAGCTGCGGAAGTGGTTCACGGTCTGCGTGGCGAGGTCGTAGAGCAGATCGGCGTTCGTGTCGTAGGACACATCGTCAAAGTCCACCAACCCGGCCACCACATAGTCTTCCATGCGTTTCTCGCGGGCACCGTCGTTGCTCACGGTCACGGCTTCGCCCTTGTTCGTGTGCAGGTTGTGAACCCACAG
>RGVM01000788.1 GCA_010027295.1 Chitinophagia bacterium | reverse complement strand
CCGCCATCTACGGCTCCCGCGCTTCCAACGGCGTCATCCTCATCACAACCAAGAAAGGGTCGCGCAGCGGCAAGCTGAACGTCAACTTCAGCACCCTCCTCTCCAACTCGGTCAAAACGGATATCGTAGACGTACTCTCCGCAGATGCCTTCCGCGATGTCATCAACCGCGTCGGGACTACCCAGCAAAAGGCGCTGTTAGGCAAAGCGACGACCAACTGGCAAGAACAAATCTACCGCAACGCGGTCTCTTCCGACAATAACCTCAGCCTCACCGGCGCAGTTGCCGGCATCCCCTTCCGGGCTTCCGGCAACTACCTGAGCCAGCAGGGTATCCTCCTGCGCTCCCAGATGGACCGCTTCAGTGGTTCCTTGGGCCTTTCCCCGGTATTGTTCGACGACAAACTGAAGATTGACGTCAACCTCAAACAGTCCAGCGTCAATAATTTCTTCGCCAACGAGGGCGCTATCGGATCCGCAGTCACCTTCGACCCGACACAGCCCGTCAATGGCTCGGAATACGACGGCTACTTCGAATGGCTCGACCCGGCTACCGGCAAGCCCAACACGCTGGCCCCCCGCAACCCACTCGCCCTGCTCAACACCCTCGACAACGAAAGTACCGTCAACCGCTTCATCGGCAACGTACAGCTCGACTACCGCTTCCACTTCCTGCCCGACCTGCGTGCCAACCTCAACATCGGCATGGACAAGTCGTCTTCCAACGGCACTACCGTCATCCCGGAAACAGCCGCTCAGGCCTTTACCCGCAGCGGACAGGATGCCGCCTACACCCAGGACAAGCAAAACCAGCTCCTGGAATTCTACCTCAACTACGCCAAAGAACTCAGCGCCATCCGCAGCCGCATCGAACTCATGGGCGGGTACTCCTGGCAAGATTTCATCAACGAGGGCACGTATTTAGACAAAAACTTCAAAGGGGATGTCTTCGCCGATACGCGCTACAAAACGCAGAACACCCTGGTGTCCTTCTTCGGACGCGCCAACTATGCCCTCATGGACCGCTACCTGCTGACCTTCACCCTGCGCCGCGATGGTTCTTCCCGCTTCAGCCCGGACAACCGCTGGGGCTTGTTCCCCTCCGCTGCGTTTGCATGGAAAATCTCCGAGGAAGGCTTCCTCAAAGACAACGGCGTGTTGAGCAACCTCAAGCTCCGCCTCGGCTATGGCGTCACCGGCCAGCAGGAC
>RGVM01000787.1 GCA_010027295.1 Chitinophagia bacterium | reverse complement strand
ACTTCCGATGAACGCTTTCCATCGGTCGTGGGAGCTTCGGCCCTCGGGCCGCCAAGCCGAGCTCCCTGGGGTGGTGCAGTCGTGCGTGTCGTCGGGTGTCGGCCGCGAGGCCGGCACCCGTGCCCACAATCCCCAGCAGGGGAGAGTGGAGCCACACACTAATCGGACTCGTCTTCCCCCGATCCCAGGATGCTCCATGGAGATGTCGTCACGGGTGAGGCAATCGCCGCCGCCGCTCGAATTCTGAAGTCTACGGGGGAAAATCGGGGGCCCGCCACCAGTCCAATGGCGTAGCGGGATGTCAGGGACAGTGCGTTGTGGATCACATGGATGCCACAGTCCACAGAGCCCTCCTTCTGCCGCTGACACGGTATAGTCACCGAGGACCAGGTGAGGGGCCACATTTGCTTCTCGGGGAGGGACGTGCCGAGTGCAGCATTGAGTATACTCAGAAGCTGGCGCTCCATGTGGCTCCCAAGAGAGTTAAAGATGTAGATGGCCCTGTTGGCGGGATTACCCACCAGCCTGGTAGACCGGATGATCACTAGGATCCAATGGTCGTGTAAGCAGCACGGTAGCATGACAAAGTCGTGTTCACTGAGTAGCTTAGCCAGTCTCTGACAAGCTCCCACATGGGGAGGGGATGAGGACCGCAGATGTGCGAACAGATCAGATTGCACAAACGCCCACTCAGGGTTAAGAGCACCCCACTCAGCTAGCTTCCCGAATAGCCGGTCCATGATAGATTCCGATATGCGCCGTCCATGGAGGAGGCATCGGACGTCCAGCAGGGGGTTCCTTTGTAGGGGTAGCCCCGGGACCGAGCCAGAGGTGACCTTAAGGTAAAGTTCACGCTCCGCTTCGGAAACCGGATGGAGGAGAGGGGAGGTCGGGCGTCTCTGTTCGCCAACCACCTGGTTGTTGACCGGAAGGTCAAGTTGCCACTCTTTCGCGAGTTGGGGTTCGCCCAGCGCCCGGTAAGTCGCCCCGCAAATGCGGGGAAGGATCCATCTCTTGGCCTCATTGACGGGAGTCAGTGAGAGAGGGATCGACTTGGTGGCTTCATGCCAGAGCCACGCTGTACCCCGATATCTCGTCGGGACCCCCTTCCGAGCACACTCTTCAGAGAGTTGCTTTTGGTCAAGAGGCTTCTCCGAGGAAAGGGATTCGGACACGATTCGAGCGATTACACTGGCCGGGGAGCGGTGAAGGTTGCTGAGAGAGAACGC
>RGVM01000786.1 GCA_010027295.1 Chitinophagia bacterium | reverse complement strand
CTCGATGGACCTGTCGGAGACGCGGCGCACGTCGGCCTCCTTCGTCTCGGCCGAGCCGAGCACGGTGGTGAAGTCGAAGAGGATGTTCGACGAGTCGGCTGCGGGGAAGGTGTAGCGGTGGAAGCCCACGCGGGTGGTGGAGGTCAGCTCCGCCGTCACGCCGTAACGGGTAAGAGAGATGCGGTGGTAGCCGGGCTTGGCGACCTCGTCGGCATGGGTGTAGGTGGCCCCGTAGACATCCGGTCCGAGGTGCCCCTGGAAGACGCCCGTGGTGGGCAGCACAGGGATGCCGGACATCTCCCAGCAGTGGATATGGCTAATGCAGCGGATCGTATCCTCGTTGTATTTGTAGCCGGTATTCCAGACGCCGCGGAGGTTCATGTCAGGGCTCAGGTTCACCATGCCGAACGGGCGGCTGGCCGAGTTGAAGTAGAAGAACCTGGAGTTGGCGGCGTCGACCATGGGCTCGACGAGGTCGGAGAGGCGGGGCTGCTGGGCCGTCAGGGTGGCGGCGTACAAGAGGGATGTCATCAGGGCGACGGTCGTCGGCCCGCGTCGGGATCTCATGTCGGTGGTATGGTTTAGGGTTGGGTGTGAAGGGTGCTTGATGGCCGGCGCCTCAGCTTCCGTATTGCTTCTGCAGTTGGGCGATGAGTGCCTTGCGTATGTCGAGGGGTTTGCCGTCGGTGTCCAGCACGGGCTCGGAACGCAGGTAGGACGGGTCTTTCGGGTTGAGGTACTCCAGTCCGTTCTCGTTGCCCTGTGCGAGGTATTCGATGGTGCGAATGCGGTAGGTCCGTCCGGGCTCTATGGCCTTGCCGCGTAGGTTCCATGCGCCCGGGGCGGACTCGGAGAACCCATCGTACAGCTGCAGGTAGCCGCCGAGGCCTTTGCGGCCCTCGTTGCCTTTGAGGATGCGCAGCAGGAGGTCGCCCTTGAGGGTCAGCTCCACGATGCGTCCGCCGAAGGGCATGATACGTATGACGTCGAGTTCGGTGAGGGTGCCCGTGACGATGTCGTCGATCCGCACCGAGCCGCTGTTGATGAAGGATGCGTCGGGGTTGCCGCCCAGCATGAGTCCCTGCGTGATGGCTCTGCCCAGCGAGTTCTGCTGGTAGCGTATGGAGTTCTCCATGCCGTTCAGTGTGTCCGTGACCGTTACCACGGTCCGGGAGGGCTCGAACCCGGCGTTCCGGAAGGAAGCGTAGGCCTTCTCCTCCCATGCCTTC
>RGVM01000785.1 GCA_010027295.1 Chitinophagia bacterium | reverse complement strand
CAGCCGGTTGAACTCCCGGATGTCGTCGTTGGTCGTCAGCTTGTCGTCACCCACGTTGACCAGGATGCGCGACGTCGGTATGCCATGCTTGAACAGCGCCCGCTCCACCGCTGGCCGCAGTTCACTCGTCAGCTCGTCGATGGTCGCCGCGAAGAAGGCCATCTTCGGCAGCAACCCTTCCGGTCGCAACTCGCCCGACTCCTTCAGGAAGTTCTCGATCGCGAGGTCGACAAACTCATCGCTGCGCGTGTTGGCATAACCGTGCAGCGCCACCTTCTTCAGGAAGCCCTTGTCGATCGCCTCCTTCAGCCCGTAGCCATAGACCACCTCCGGCAGCACCTCGCGCCCGACGTAAGGCGTCCCGGTGTAGTTGTAGCAGGCCACCACCCGCGTCCCCGCCGCGTTCAGGCTCGCCGCCAGGATGTCGATCGTCGTGCGCAGGCTGGTGTCCGTCTCCTTCGCCCCCACACCCATATCCTTTGCCAGCGCCTTGCCAAAGGCGTGGTGAGCCTCGTCGACAAAGATCCCCAACTGCTCCAGGCGGCGCAGCTTCTCGAAACGCTGGTTGGTCGTCAGCTCGCCTTCATCTTCCGGCTGCTCGAAGTTGTAGAGGTCAGCAGCGTCGGCATAGACGCTGTTCGCGGCCAGCGTTTCGCCGGTCGCTCCGAAGAGCCTGTCGACGGAGGTCCTCTCCTTGTGCTGCCGCTTGAGGATGATCTTCTGCGTGTTCGAGACGATGATGTTGAAACGCGAGCGATCCAGCGTGTCCAGCGAGGTTCCCGCTTCTTCAAGGTAGTGAAAACGCAGATGCGTCGTCAGGAAGTTGACATACTCCGGCGGGACGACTCGCGTCAGATCGAATGACTCGATCTCCTTCAGCGAATGTAGCACCGTCTTGTCCGGCGCGAAGACCAGCGCGTTGTGGCAGTAGCGCGCGTCCTTCTCGAACTTGTTGCCCAGCAGAAACTCGTAGAAGATGCAGGTCGCCATCAGGATGGTCTTGCCCGTCCCCATCGTCAGCGCGAAGATGTAGTTCGGGTAGGCACGCGTGTTCTTGCGCATCGCCAGGAAGACCGCCTTGTACTGATCCTCCGTGATCTTGTCGAACAAATCTGCCTGCCCCAGGTTGCCCGATACCAGGCCCCCCTCGGCACGGTCGGCGAAGCGCCCCTGCCTCTCATACCACTGCCGGAAGATCTCCTCGACCTTCGCGTTGCCAAGGAACTCTTT
>RGVM01000784.1 GCA_010027295.1 Chitinophagia bacterium | reverse complement strand
CGCCCTGACGGCCTTGTTCCGCCTAGCCAGCCCGACGTCGTGACACGTAGAAAACCAAGCCCAAGCCGAACACTCCGAGGGCGATGGAAGTGGGTTCGGGGATGGGAGCTGCCTTGACCCTGAGGAGGAAGTTCACCTGGTTGCCTGAGTTGTCCGTGAGCGGACGGAGGGCCCAGTCCGCGTTGCCCGGGCCCGTTCGCTCCAGGTAGCCCGGACGTGTATCGCCAATCGTGGGGTCCGAGGCCTGCGCGACGAGGCTGATGGTTCCGCCCGTCGGGACATCCACGAAGCGGACGGAGACGACGACGCGATCAGGCATCGTATTGGCCAGACTGTAGCCGAGGGCCACGGTCCCGATTCCGCCGCCAGAGCGCACATCCACGGATCTCTCCAGCAACTTGACCGTAGGAACAAACAAGCCGCTCGAATCGGGCCCGCCCTCGGCATACACCGCCACCACCATGCCGCGGGTCTGGGTGTAATCAGAACGGTAGTTGAATGTGATCTCCATCAGGACGCGATTCAGGCCGCCTAAGGCCAGGTCCTCACCGATCTCAAGGGTGGAGGACACATCGCGGTCGAAGGCCAACGGGACCGGGGCGTTGCGGTAAACATACACGCCATCGTCCTCCTGCAGCTCGCCGCCCCCGCCGATGGTGCCTTGGGCAAAGGAACAGGTCGTCATCGCCGCCATGGCGATCCAAGGCATTGCGTTCGTCCTGATGAATGTGACGCTCATGTTTTGCAAACAAACCTTCCGACCACCACCAGCAAACTTCGTTCCAACATTGGCTGATGGTTACTTCCTTCTTCGGCATGCTGCTGCTTTGTCTCGGGGACGGCAAGCCTTGAAAAAGCCACTCGGTTTCGTTGTAGGGGAACTGGCAGTGAAAATCGAAGCGAGTGCCGTCCCCCGAAACGGTGGAAAGGATTGGCATTGGCCGATGAGGCCCATGTTGGCCCGGGCTGCCCGGGGCCGAAGGGTTCAAGGTTGCCGGGAGGACGCGGGCGCATTCGACGTTTCCAAGGGCTTCCGCGAGGACGACCGGGAGCCCGCCAATCCCCGGAGGTCGTTCAGGAACACGAGGGCCATGAGCGATAGCAACAGAGCTCCGGACACGAGCGTGATCCACTCCTGAATCCGTGGAGGGATGCGGCGGAACGTAACGACCTCGACGATCGAAAAGAGAATGTGGCCACCGTCGAGTACGGGAAGCGGGAGGAGGTTGA
>RGVM01000783.1 GCA_010027295.1 Chitinophagia bacterium | reverse complement strand
GCTCGCATCGAGGACATGAACAACCGGACCCGATGAGTAGGCGGGCTCTATCTTTATCGCCGTATGAGCGGGGCTTGTCGTCGCACCCCCGATGAGAAGGGGAATAGACAGGCCCCGACGCTGCATCTCACCAGCAAAATAAACCATTTCGTCCAGAGACGGAGTGATCAGCCCTGAGAGACCGATCATATCGGCCTTCACCTCGGAAGCGACCTCAAGGATGCGTTCGGCGGGAACCATGACACCCAGATCGACAATCTCATACCCATTGCACTGGAGTACTACGCCCACGATGTTCTTACCTATGTCATGGACATCGCCCTTCACCGTCGCAAGAACAATACGCCCGTTCGAAGCGGCGGCGGAACCAGTGCGAAGCTTTTCCTCCTCCATGTAGGGAAGAAGGTGCGCTACCGCCGCCTTCATCACGCGGGCCGACTTCACAACCTGAGGGAGGAACATCTTTCCAGCCCCGAAAAGATCGCCGACTGTATTCATGCCCGCCATCAAAGGCCCCTCGATGACGTGCAGCGGTCGTTCAACGGCCAGGCGCGCCTCTTCGGTGTCAGCAATGATATACTCCGTCACGCCGTTTACGAGAGCGTAGGCGAGGCGGCTCTCCACCGACCCCTCTCGCCACGAGAGATCCTTCTTCTGTTCGGCCCCTTTCTGACCGCGATACCGCTCGGCGATCTCGAGAAGGCGTTCGGTCGCATCCGGGCGTCGATTGAGAATGACATCCTCGACCCGGTCACGCAGCTCAGGATCAATGCCGTCATAGATATCGAGCTGTCCGGCGTTTACGATGGCCATATCAAGGCCTGCGCGAACACCATGATAGAGAAAGACAGAATGCATGGCGCGCCGGACAGGCTCGTTTCCCCGGAAGGAAAAGGAAACGTTCGAGAGACCGCCCGAGGTATGAACTCCGGGAAGATTTTGTTTGATAAGCCGCACACCCTCGAAGAAATCCACTGCGTAGGAATTATGCTCGTCAATCCCGGTGGCGACAGCGAAGATGTTCGGATCAAAAATGATATCTTCCGGGGGGAAGCCGATCTTTTCTGTCAGAAGGTCATAAGCTCGTTTTGAAATCTCGAACTTGCGTGCGGCGGTTTCCGCCTGCCCGCGCTCGTCAAAAGCCATCACAACGACAGCCGCCCCATAAGATCGGGCCTTTCGGGCCTGCTCCAGGAACGCAGCCTCACCTTCCTTCATCGAAATGGAGTT
>RGVM01000782.1 GCA_010027295.1 Chitinophagia bacterium | reverse complement strand
ACGGTCATCGATATTCCGACTCCCACTCAACCCAATTATTTGGTCGCGTTCGCGGATGGCTCCGAGGCCTTACTCCCCGGTGAATCGCTTCGCCCAGCACCAATGCCCACTCCTTCACTTCCCACATGGTGTCGACCCAACGCGAAAGTTACCCTCTACCTCGACTCCATGCTACAGCCCCAACAAGGACGCCTACACCATCAACCTGATACCGACACATGGGTCTTCAAGCCTGGCACCAAACCCGACGCCGCGGCAATACCTCTCGACTTACCTGCCCAACTGAACTCCCTCCTCGCCACTGGTCAGCTCTACCAAGGCTTTGTTAAATTTCCGACGGTATATGCCACCCGCGAAATCACTGCCCGCAAGCGCCGCAGCTTCGCAATGGGTTCGCATATGAAACCGACCCTCTTCGATACCTGTCCACGACCACTGTCCACCATCTCTTGGCTGACGACCCTGCCTTCGCTGATCCTGACACCGACGACACAACCTTACCCACGGCGACTGCATGCCATGTTACAGCCCAGGCTCTTTCATCCACCACGCCACCATCGTCGCTCAAGCAACTCGGCAAATTCTCGCCGTCCGACCAGGCAATTTGGCGCCAGGCATACGACGAAGAATATGATGGGTTGATTGCCGCCGGCACCTTTCAAATCATAACCTACGACGAATACACCGCCCTCACCAAATCTTCCAATGTTGGTCCGATTTTACCGTCTATGGCCATTGCCAACATCAAGACTGACGCCCAGGGCCGTCCCATTCGGGCCAAGTTCCGCATTGTGGCCCGTGGGGATCGGGATACTCATCCATGGGATAACAAAGATATCGCCGCCCCGGTTCTTGCCTCCTATGAATTTCGATCCCTCGTCGCCTTGGCCTGTCATCACCGCCGTCGCCTTCTCCAGGCCGACGTTAAGCAGGCGTTCCTTCACTCTCTCCTTCCAGACCATGAATACTACGTCGTGCGCCCTCCGGCCAACTGTCCACGTTCGTCTCCCAACACTCTCTGGCTCCTTCGCAAGTCATTATATGGCCTCCGCCGTGCGCCCAAACTATGGTACGAGACCATCAAATCTGCCCTCGAATCCATGGGCCTTACCGCCCCATCGACATCGCCCTGTCTCTTCTCTGGGACAATCATCCAAGGACGGGCCTCGCTTCACGTCGGCCTTTACGTTGATGACCTCGTATACTTCTCGCCCGACCCTGAGGTCGAAC
>RGVM01000781.1 GCA_010027295.1 Chitinophagia bacterium | reverse complement strand
CTGATCGTCGACCTCGAACTGAATCAAGACCGCCTCGGTGGTCTCCATACCCTGGTGGCGATTTTCGGTCTCGAAGGCCACTGCCCGAAGGGTGTTCGATAAACCGGGAAGGCTCCGAGTCCCAAAACCGTAGCCACAACGGATCAGGACGTTGGGCGCTTTCAGGTGGCGTCTCTGATGGCAGTTGAGGTGGCGGATGATGGCCGCGCCTGTGGGCGTGACACGCTCGCCTTCAATGCCGTCGTCGGCGAATGCATAACCCTGAAGGATCGCCGCAGTGGCGGGCACCGGAACCGGCAGGCGGCCATGGGCTGTCTGGATGTATCCCGAACCAAGGGGGAGCGTCCCGATCGTCCACTCGACCACATCGAGGGAGGCGATGAGATAGGCGGCCCCCACGATGTCGGCAATGGAATCCCATTCACCGAGTTCGTGGAAGGACACATCATCGATGGCGTGTCCGTGAATTCTGGACTCCGCCGCCGCGAGAACCGTGAATATTCCGACGGCATGATGCTTGACTTCCGCGGTCAGCGGCGAAGCCAGCAGGTGGGCGCGAATTCCCGAGAAATCATGATGAAGGTGATCGGAGTGGACGTGATGCCGATGTTGATGCTCGCCATGATCGCCGTGACGGTGGCGATGCGGTTCCGTCGGGATATCCACATGAAACCGGCTTCCTGTCAGCCCGTGATCGCGATGGGCCTCGAACCCGC
Organism: Chitinophagia bacterium; assembly: GCA_010027295.1. Taxonomy (GTDB): domain Bacteria; phylum Bacteroidota; class Bacteroidia; order Chitinophagales; family Chitinophagaceae; genus Pollutibacter. The sequence continues at coordinate 514 of RGVM01000781.1, read as the reverse complement.
AGCTTACGTCCCCGGGAAGCCCTGCGGCCCGGATCGCCTCGAGCATCCCCTCTCGCAAATGAGGAAAAGCATCCGTTATCGCCGCGATGAACATGTCACCCGCTATGCCACCGACCGGGTCAAGATGAATGAGCATGGAAAGGAACGTGATCGGGAGTTCAGGAACGGTTCATTGAACCGCGACCCTCCTGTCCGCCACGCGCCGGGCAGGAAGGTCGGGTAATCGCGGAGGAAATCAAGCCGTGGCGTGTGCTTCGTGCTTGCCGAGCATCGGATAGAGGTTACCCTTGGCATCGAACCGCATCGGTTCGAGATCGCCGACGATTTCGAACATGCCCGGGTTCGCCCTGATATGAGGAAGCATCGGCTCGGAGACGTGTATGTCGATGACTTCAAGGGTGTTGGCTATGCGAACGATCTTGGTGTCCTCAGGCTTTACCCGAACCACAGTCTTCACGGCGAGCCTGATGGCGTCTTCATCGGTGTTCATGATGAGTGGGATGGCCCCGCCATC
>RGVM01000079.1 GCA_010027295.1 Chitinophagia bacterium | reverse complement strand
ATCCCCGCCCATTTCATACCCGCCTTCAAGCCCGCCAAGGAATTCGTGCACGAAGTCAAGAAACTGCAGATCGACACCCCCATCAATGAGGAGGGGGCTGACGACATGGGCTGATTTAGGCGTACCTTCGTCCAATGACGTTCAATGGTTTGGACAGGGAGAAATGGCTGGTGGCCGGCATGGCCGGCGTCCTGCTACTCGTCCTGTTCCTGGGTGGGCGACGCACCCCCGGTCATAAACCTGCAGCCGCCCGGCAGGCGGACTCCTCCCACACCCATCAAGGTTTCGATATCGAGGCATACCTCGACACATCCGTTACCCGCCTGACCGAACCTCAGGCCGGACGGGCCAGGGCGATGACCCAGACCCTCTCCCGGGTAGGTGACGACAGGATGCGCAAGGATATCCTGGGAGATCTGGCCGACTTCTGGCGCGACAGTGCCCGCAACACCCTCGCATACCTCTGGTACACCGGCGAAGGGGCCAAATTGGAAAATTCTGAAAAAAGCCTCAACTTCGCCGCCCACTCTTATCTCTTTGAATTGAGAGGTGAATCCGACCCTGGGTTGAAGAGCTGGATGGCCCTGCAGGCCCGATCCCTGTACAAGGCCGCCCTCGCCATCAACCCGAAAAACGACTCCGCAACCGTGGGCTACGGCAGCACCTACTTCTTCGTGACAGCAGAAGGTGGCGCTCCGATGGAGGGCATCCTCAAGATCCGGGAAGTCGCGGAACGGGATAGCACCAACCTCTTCGCCCAGTTCATGCTCGGATACGGGGGTTTGGTGTCGGGTCAGTACGACCGTGCCGCCGAGCGCTTCGAACGTGTGCTGAAAAGGGAGCCGGATAATAAGGAAGCCGTTTTTCTCATGGCGGAAGCCTGCGAAAGGTCCGGCAACCGGGAAAAGGCCCTCTACTGGTACCGGGTGGGAAGGGAACAGGTGGATAACCCTGACGTGATCCGGGCCATCGACGAGAAGATCGCATCACTGCAATGACATTGACATAACATCATCATCTCAACAAATTCCTCGAACATGCCCTGCGGTAAGAAAAGGAAAAGGCATAAGATAGCCACCCACAAGCGCAAGAAGCGTCTCAGAAAGAATCGGCACAAGAAAAAGAACAAGTAGGCCCGGTCCGGATAGCACCTGCATTCCGAGCATTTGGATGCCGTCCCTGCCTGTGTACGGGTATGCACTCCACGTGCCCTTGAATGATGCCCGGCAGTAATGCCGCGTGTTTCTGCCATCCCATAGCGCTGTCAAGCTTGAACAAGGAACTCGTCATAAACGTCGCCTCGCAGGGTGTGGAAATCGCCCTGTTGGAGGACAGGAAACTGGTGGAACTCCATAGTGAGAAGTCCGATGCCAGCTTTGCCGTCGGCGACCTCTATCTGGGAAAGGTCAAGAAGCTGATCCCGGGGCTGAATGCGGCTTTTGTGGACGTCGGCTTCGAGAAGGACGCCTTCCTGCACTACACCGACCTGAGCCCGTATGCCCGCTCGCTGCTCAAGTTCACACAGACGGCAATGCAGGAGAAGTCACCGTCCGGATTCGACTTCTCGACGTTCGAAGTGGAACCCGAAATCATCAAGACGGGAAAGATCGGAGAAGTCCTCAGCCAACGTCCCAACATACTGGTACAGATCCTGAAGGAACCCATCGCCGCCAAGGGCCCCCGCCTCAGCTGCGAGATATCGCTGCCCGGCCGGTTCGTGGTGCTCACCCCCTTCAACGACGTCATCGCCGTCTCCCGCAAGATCCACTCCTCGGAGGAGCGCCGCCGCCTGCAGAAGATCGTAGAAGCCATCAAGCCCAAGAACTTCGGCATCATCGTTCGCACCGCGGCGGAAGGCAAGAACACGGCGGAACTGCACGAAGACCTGAAGAACCTCTTCCAGAGCTGGAAGTCCATACAGCAGAACCTCAGGGGAGCCACGGCGCCCTGCAAGATCCTCAGCGAACAGGCCAAGACCACCAGCATCCTGCGCGACCTCCTCAACGCCGACTTCAACCGCATCGTCGTCAACGACAAGGGCCTCTTCCACGATACCAAGCAGTACATCCAGAAGATCGCTCCCGACAAGGCGGACATCGTCTCCCTATTCCAGAACGGCGTACCCATATTCGACCATTTCGGCGTCACCAAACAGGTGAAAGCCGCCTTCGGGAAGACGGTCAACCTCCCCTCCGGAGCCTACCTCATCATCGAGCATACGGAAGCCCTTCACGTCATCGACGTGAACAGCGGCTACAAGAGCGTAAGCAGCAGCCAGGAGGAGAACGCCCTGCAGACGAACCTCGAGGCAGCAGAGGAGATCGCCCGTCAGCTTAGGCTGCGCGACATCGGCGGCATCATCGTGGTGGACTTCATCGACATGAAGCTCCCCGAGAACAAGAAACGCCTGCACGAAGCCGTCGAGAACGCCATGCGTATCGACAGGGCCAAACACGCTGTGCTGGCCATTTCCAAATTCGGCCTCATGCAGATCACCCGGCAGCGCATGAAGCCGGAGATGACCATCAACACGCAGGAAGTCTGCCCCTCCTGCCACGGCACTGGCAAGATCGGCTCCTCGCTCATCATCGAGGACGAGATAGAGAAGAACCTGAGCTACCTCGCCATGCAGCGCCATAAAGGCCTGAAGGTCTCGGTACATCCCATCCTGCACGCCTACCTCACCAAGGGCATCCTTTCCAAGAGGCTCCGCTGGTCGTGGAAGTTCGGACAGAACATACGCATCCTCTCCAACAACGGGTACCACCTCACGGAGTTCCATTTCTACGACAGCAACAACGAGGAGATACGTCTCTGACGACGACACTTCAGGACATTCTCTCCAATAGGCTTCGCTGGTCAGGGAAGTTCGGACAGCACATCCACATCCGCTCCAACAACGCCTATCACCTCACACAGTTCCATTTCTACGACAGCAACAACGAGGAGATACGTCTCTGACGACGTGCATCCGATGCCCGCCACAACGGCACCGATCATCCCCATCCCTTGTACGACAAGCAGAAGGCACCCCTCTCAGGGTGCCTTCTGCTTGTCGTCGGTTTGACGTAACCGATCAGTTCTGCGTCATCAGCTTGTTGTTGATGAGCTCCGTGTCGGGGATCGGCCAGATATATTCGGCCTGGGAGGGCTGGATGGCCTGCACGTTGGCCTTGGCCGGAAGGGGCAGGCCGAGACGGAGCAGGTCGGGGCTGCGACGTCCCTCACCCATGAGCTCGATGCGACGCTCCATCAGGATGGCGTTGCGGAAGGCGTCGTTGGTGGCGAAGTCGCCGGCAGCGAAGGCCGTCGGCTGGCTCCGCAGGTGGACGGCGTTCAGCAGCGCGAGGGCGCGCGCATCGACACCCGTCGTGGTGCGGGCAATGGACTCCGCCAGGCTCAGCAGCACTTCCGAATACCGGATGATCGGGGCGTAGTCGGTGTTGACCGGACCCGTCGGATACTTGTTGATCCAGGTGTTTCCGGAGTTGACCGTCAGTAGCTCGGTACGACGCCTGTCATCGGCCCTGAACTCGGGACGGCTGATGATGCCCGTGCTGATCAGGGGGTACTCGGAGCCGCCCACCGGCGCCGGGGCGAAATGGAAGGCGAGGCTGTTCTGCGTGCCCGGCAGGTTGTTGGCCGTGAAGGGCAGCGAGAAAATGGACTCCGTGGTCGTGTAGGTGGTGAACACCGTGCGGATGCTGGCCTGCAGGGCATGGGCCACGCCGGTGGCGGCGGTGAAGGGTGCCGCCGTGGAGACGATCTTGTTGGCCTCGGCGATCACCTGTGCGTAGCGCTGCATGCTCAGGTTGACACGCACCTTCAGTGCGATGGCGGTGTTGCGGTGTGCGCGCGTCGTGTTGGTGAGGGCGTCCGCATAGTTGGCGGGCAGGTTCTGCTCGGCGAAGTCGAGGTCCTGCAGGATCTGGTTGTAGACCTCCGCGACCGTGCTACGGGCGAGGTCGTTGTTGCCGCTGCTCTTGTTGCCCTTGAGGCGGAGCGGCAGACCGGGCTTGGAGCCGTTGCCGTCCCAGAAAGGGCGGGCGTACAGCTGCAGCAGGTCGTAGTAGCACATGGCCCGGATGAAGCGCGCCTCGGCGATGTACTGGTTGGCGAGGGGACTGCCCACCACGGTGCTGCCCTTGGCGGCCATGCCGTCGAGGAACACGTTGGCCTGGTTGATGGCCGAATAGGCGGCACCCCATACGTTGGCCACCTCGTTGGTGGAGGCGACGATGGTGTGGTTCCATGTCTGGAAACCCGTCACACCGTTCGTGCGGAGGTTGTTGTAGTCGTCACCGCGGATCTCGTTATATGCGATGTAGCGGCTGCCCAGGTACAGGCCCGACTTGACGGCGGCGTACAGGCTGTTGATCTGTTGTGCGATGCGGTCCCTCGTATCGAAGGCGGTGGCATCGGATATGGCCGTCGTCAGCTGCGGGTTCAGCCATGTGTCCTTCTGGCAGGACACCAGGCTGAGGGCGGAGAGGCCCAGGGCCATCGAGGCGATTCTGATATGGTTCATCTTTCAATGATTTTCGCGGGTTAGAAATCGATCCGGAGGCCGAAGAGCACGGTGCGTGCGTTGGCGACCGAGTTGCGGTCAACACCCTGGTTGGAGTTGCCGTTGCCGTTCGCGGACACCTCGGGGTCGGGACCTGTGTACTCGGTCAGGATGGCCAGGTTCTGTCCGCTGACATAGGCGCGGACACCGTTCAGCTTCGCCTTCTGCACCAGCTTGGAAGGCAGGGTGTAGCCGAAGGTCAGGTTGCGGAGCTTGAGGAAGTCACCCTTCTCCACGTTCTGCGACTGGGCGAAGGCCGAGCCGTTGGAGACGTTGTCGCCGAATACGACGCGGGGGATGTCCGTCACGTCACCGGCCTTCTGCCAGCGGGTCATGACCTCGGTCGAGTTGTTCCAGAAGCGCTGGTCGCGCAGACCGGCCTTGGTGCCGTTGTAGACGTAGAAACCACCCTGGTAGGTCATGAGCACGTTCAGGTCGAAGTTGCGATAGCGGAAGGTGTTATCCCATCCGCCGAAATACTTCGGCGTGGAACGACCGAAGATGACGGCCTCGGCACCGCTGACGGCGGGAGCCGTGGAACCGTCGAGGAAGGTCCAGCGACTCGTCTGGCCGGCGGGCAGCACGTGCGTGTACTGAATCCGCTGTCCGGCGCGGTTGACGAAGATGCGGCGGCCGTTGGCGGGGTTGACGCCGTCGGTCTTGACCACGTAGATGCTGCCGATGGGGAAGCCCACGCGCGTGATGTTGGCCACTTCCAGGCCGGAAGTGCCTGTCACGAACTCCTGGGCGCCGCCCGGTACGAGGGAAGTCACCTCGTTGTCGTTGGTCGTGAGGTTCAGGTTGGTGGTCCAGCTGAAATTGTTCGTGCGTATGGGGGTGGCGTTCACGGTCACCTCGAAGCCGCGGTTGTACATGCTACCGACGTTGTCGTTGATCGAGTTGCCGGGGATGCCCCTGGAGGGCGCCTGCGGCACACCGAGGATCAGTCCGTCGATGTTGTTGTTGTAGTACGTCACGTCGAACTGCACCCGCTCATTGAGGATGCCGAAGGCGACGCCGATGTCGGTCTTGGTGGAAGTCTCCCACTTCAGATTCGTATTGCCCGCCTGCGAGAAGGCCAGGGTGCCGAGGGCGCCGTAGAGACCGGAGCCGTAGAGCGAGAGGGATACGAAGTCGCCGATGCCGGCGATGTTACCCACCGTACCGTAGCTGCCCCTGAACTTGAAGGAGCTGAAGACCTTGTCTGCGCCGATCTTCTCCCAGAAGCCCTCGCGGGAGATGTCCCATGCGGCGGACACGCCCCAGAAGTCACCCTGCTTGTTGCCGGGACCGAAAGCGGAATACTCGTCGCGGCGTGCGTTGGCGCCGAGGAAGTATTTCTTACGGAAGTCATAGCGCAGCTGGGCGAAGTTGGAGAGGAAGTAGTTCTCGCCACGGAATAGACCCGCGGGGTTGGGCGTCAGCCAGCCACCCTGGATGTCGGTGTAGTTGGGGTCGGAGATGTCCTGGCGGTTGAGGCCGAAGCCCTCGCTCAGGGTGCGCTGCTGCTCGTTACCGACCAGCAGGTTGACGGAGTGGTCGTCACCGAACTTCTTCTCGAAGTTGGCCGTGTTGGTCCATACCCAGCGGCGGTACTTGGCCAGCGTGCTCGTGGCGCTGCCGCGGGGGAAGCCGTCCCCGTGCACGGGCGTGAAGAAGGAGTTGTTGTCGGTGTTGAGGTAGTCCACGCCGTAGAGCGACTTCAACGTCAGCCAGCTCACCGGCTTCACCTGCAGATAGACATTGCTGTTGATGCGGTTGTTCTCGCTGGTGAAGCGGTTCAGCTCGATGATGGGGATGGGGTTGTAGAAGCCCACCTGGCCCGTCTGGTTGTTCATGACACCGATCAGGCCGGCCGAGTTGACATTGAAGGACCCGTCGTTGTTGTACGGTGCCACATTGGGCGCCGTCACCAGCGGGATGCGTCCGATGCCGGCGGTGGAGAACGCCTGGCCGGGCAGGGATCCCGTGTTGGGCGCCCGGTTGAACTCGTTGGAGAAGTTGAAGTTGGCACCCAGGGTCACATACTTGTTGGCGCTGTGGTCGATATTCATCCGGATGTTCTTCCGGTTGAACTCGTTGGCCTTGAGCATCCCCTCCTGGTCGGTGTAACCGGCCGACATGTAATACTTGGTGGATTCGTTGCCGCCCGTGACGCTCAGCGTGTGCGTCTGCTGGAAGCCGCGACGATAGACGTAGTCGATCCAGCGGGTGTCGATGGTCCTGCCACTGGCGTCCTGCGTGGGGTTGAATTTCTGATTGGTGATGCCGGCATTGGCCAGGCCCTCGTTCTTGATGGTCATGTACTGCTCGGCGTTGAGCACGTCCCACAGGCGGAAGGCCTCGGTCTGACCGACGGTGACGTCGTACGTGACCTTGGCTGCGCCGCTCTTGCCCCGCTTGGTGGTGATCATCACGACGCCGTTCGCGGCGCGGCTACCGTAGATGGCGGCGGCGGAAGCGTCCTTCAGGATATCGATGCTCTCGATGTCGTTCGGATTGATGGATGCCAGCGGGTTGTTGGCGGCCGAGTTCTGGCTCACATCCCCCTGGAAGGAGGGCACGCCGTCGATGACGATCAACGGCTGCGAACTCAGGTTGATGGAGTTGGTGCCGCGCACGCGGAAGACCGGCGCGTTGTTGAGCACACCGTTAGGCACCGTGATCTGCACACCGGCGGCACGACCCGCCAGGGAGGCCTCGAAGCTCTGCACCGGAAGGTTGGCGATGGCCGCACCCTTCACAGAGGCGATGGATCCGGTGGCCTCCTTGCGCTTCTGCGTGGTATAACCCACCACGACGACCTCCTCGAGGCCGGCGTTCGCAGGCTTCAGGCTAACGTTCACCGTGCTGCGGCCGGAGAGGGCCTCGTCGGCCAACTCGAAGCCGACATAGGTGAAGCGGAGGCTGCGCGCGCCTTCGGCCACCTGGATGCTGAAATTACCGCTGTTGTCGGTCAGGGCACGCGTGTCCCTGCCCACCACGGTCACCGTGACACCCGATAGCGGTGCACCCTTGTCGTCGGTCACCTTGCCCGTGACGCTCCTGCCCTGGGCAAGCGCCTGCGTCATGCCGAATGCCACGGCGAGCAGGCTGAAAAGAAGTCTTTTCATGCTACCTTTTTTGTTGAAGAATAAATGTTGGAAACTACCGGGCTGGCATTGCCAACCCCTGCAAGTCGTCTGACAGGTAGGTCGTAATAAGGGTCGGCGAAGATAACCATCCCACATATATCCAGACAAATGGATATTTGAATAATCATCACCGCCTGTATTCCTGATGTAGAGCATTCCGGCTCACCGGATGCTGCTTCCCGGAGGTGTTTATGTGGAATACGCATACCTTCCCCTGATGCACATGCAATGGGGAGGCGATATGACAATTCCTTTGTCGTCCCGCTCTACCTCCGCCTGCTTCCGATTCCTCCCAGTATGTATGAGATACGCCGCAGCTCAGTGAACCGGAAATATGTCCACGAGTTGAGGTATGCCCACTCCACACGCGATAGCCATTCAAAAACACAGATGACTCGGTGAGGCAGCGACTGTCATGAAAGTCATATGCGCGCTCCATAGCCTATCAAGACGTTCAGATGAAGGGCCTGTTCCTTGTCGTTCGGTGATTTATGGGAAATTAGCATACCTGACTCCTCCAGAATAAACCTGACATGCCGTCCATCCCAATACTGCTCCTCTGCCTCAACGTGATCTCTTTCCGGACCACGTGCGATTCCCTATCCCCCAAACCGATTTCAGACAGTTCCAATGCCAAGCTTCGAAACGTCCGAGTCGTCTTCCTCATGGCTACCGACTGCCCCATCAGCCGGCAGTATGTTCCCGTCATCCGGGATTTCCGGGATACATGGCACGCCAAAGGCCTGGGCAAGACATCCCTCGTCTTCTGCAACGGTCCGAAACAAGGCCACCGCGGCGCGGTCAAAGACTTCCTGAAGGAGTTCGGATTTGACTTGCCATGGCGCACCGACCGGGGCAACCGCTACGCACACCGTATGGGGACCAGGGTCGTACCGGAAGTGCTGGTCTTCCACTCGGGACATCTTCTGTATAGCGGAGCCATCGACGATATGTTCGCCGGACTGGGGCTTCGCAGACCCGTCACCTCGGAACACTACCTCGCAGACGCCCTCGAAGCCATCCGAAACGGCCGAATCCCCGAACCGGCTCGCCGGCCTGCCTACGGCTGCCTGATCGAATGATTCACCC
>RGVM01000780.1 GCA_010027295.1 Chitinophagia bacterium | reverse complement strand
CAGCGACCCCGGCGTCCGCGTGCCATACACGGTGGCCTGAGGAAGAGAGTGTAGCCACAGAGACACGAAAGGCACGGAGCCAGACAAGTTTCGGGTGACCTTTCGACTTTGATATCCATTGCAAAGCACCTGATCCCGCTATGAGTACCGAGAGGAAACAAACCTTTCACAAGAATGGAGGCCTGCGTTTTGAAGGAACACTTCTCAATGGCAAGCCGCATGGAACGATTCGGGAATATCATGACAATGGACAACTCAAAATCGAAACGTCCTATATAGATGGATGTCAGCACGGCTGGTCGAGGCAATGGGATAGAGAAGGCCGATTGTTGGGTGAATTCGAAATGCTCAATGGCAGCGGCGAAGCCAAATCATGGTATGAGAATGGCGCCCTAGCAGGGTCGTTGCCCATGTTTGAAGGCCTGTTCCACGGTAAAGTGCGATCGTGGGACGAAAAAGGGGAGCGTGCAGGAAGTCTATTCTTTGTTCGCGGACGCAAGGTATCCCTCAAGCGCTACAACGAGCTTCTTAAGACGGATCCAACCTTGCCATCCTACGGGGAATTATAGGCAATGTCTCAGGTGCTTTTGAACCCTTCGGATCAGCGAAGATTAGTGGTTCAAAACTCCGGCCGCGGTTTGGCAACCGCGGCTTCGACCGCAGCAGACTACCGCCGGAGGTCGGCGGGCTTGAGCTCGCGGAAGTAGGCCTGGAGGGCGTCGAGGGCGGGGTCGTCGTAGAACTTGATCCCGGGCATCTTCGAGGCGGGCTGCACGGACTTCGGGTTCACCACGTAGCGCCGGAAGTAGTTGGTGTTGGAAGACCAGGTCTTCAGCAGCAGCCACGGACGCCCGGAGCGCAGTCCGCCGAAGTCGTCGTGGCCATGGCAGCTCAGGCAGTCGCGCAGGGCCAGCTTCTCGCCGGCGCGGGCCAGGTCCGTCGCGCCGGGACGGAGCCGCAGACGGTCGATCGTGGAGGCCGCCGTGCGGAACTCGATCCGCACCACGCCATACGGGAAACGGGCGCCCTCGTCGTGTCCCTGCACCTTCTCGGCGGGACGCGGCCGGAAGTCGCCGACGTTGATGTAGTAGGGCGCCATCTCCAGCCCAGTCTGCCTGCTGCGGCCCCAGGTTTCCGGGCCCTTGCCGTTGATCTCGTGGATCAGGAGCGTCCGGAATGCCGACAGGTAGTCGGCGGGAAACGACGCCGCGTACCCGTCGTTGCATACGG
>RGVM01000779.1 GCA_010027295.1 Chitinophagia bacterium | reverse complement strand
GCTTTGGAGGTCCGAGAACCTCTGCCTGAATTGGGTGCCTTGGAAATCCACCAGCCTCTCGGGCAGTGCAAGATATGCCTGGCTGAGGTAGTACATGACATAGTAAAGCGGCCTAAACAGCGTGGCTCCCGGATCGGGGTCCGGCTGTCCTGGCGACCCACTTGTAACTGGAAGCGAAGGGGCGTTGGCTTTTTCAATGGCAAAGTATCGAATATGTGCTTGCCTGTCGGTCTTCTTTAGGTCTAATAGCCATGCCTCAAAGAAATGCCCAAGGGAGTCTTTCTGGTACCTAAACGAAGGATTCCCGTCGATGATCAACTTGGTCGTCGCCGCGAGTGCGTTTTGTTGGTTCGGAACCAAGGTCCGAGAATAATAGAATTCCAGCTCCCTCGACAGGAACCGAACCAACTGCTGTCGCAGCGCGGCGTACTGCGCCTGGAGGTCCCTAAAATTGCATGCCGTCCGCGCCATCATTCCCGGCCAGGGCCCCTTCGGCACCGATGTATTGGTTAGGTTTGGCCCCGCATCGGACGACAGGGCGAGGACCTCGAAGGGGAGACGGTATTGGTTGCGTTGAGTGGCGATTCTGTCCAGCACCTCGGTGTAAGGCTTGCCGATGTGTCCCTCGACCCGGATGAAGGCGTGGGGAGCGCGAACGACGTCGTGCAGCGCGCCGATGCCTTGGTTGAATGCTGCACCGGCATCCGGCAGGCGATCGAGCAGGCTTTCCCAGACGCCTCTCAGGTCAAACCCGCCCGACTTAGCGGTGGAGTCGTAATAGCAAGGGATCACCCTCGATGGCAATCCCTTGCTGGTCTCCTCGAACGCCAGCAGTGTGATGTCCTTGGGTTCGGCCTTTTGTGGCGGGCTGAAACTCTTGGCAAGGAGGCCTTGCCGTATCATGAGGACGCGCAAGGCGGCGACGACGCCGGGCTCGCGAGCCATGATGGGAGAGGGCACGAACCGATGCCTCGCCTCGTCTTCTTGGACCGGGTCATATCCCACTGCCTTGCCCAGCACGAGATGCCTCTCGAACCCCTCGGCCGGCCACCATGCGCCGGACGCCCGGCCCATGGCGTCGCGAAGCTCCATGTAGCCCCGGACGATGTCCGAGACGTGCGCATAAAAATACTGGGCGTTGAGCACGTTGCCGTCTTGGGCCAAAGCCTGGTCGATGCGCTGCTGAAGTTTCTTGGAAAACTCGTCAAACGGGTCTGATGGAAACACATC
>RGVM01000778.1 GCA_010027295.1 Chitinophagia bacterium | reverse complement strand
ATGGCTGGGTACCGCCATAGAATCGCCCAACTCGCCGTCCACCGTGGTGCGCCCGACGACCAACCAACGGTATAAAGTCATCCAGACCCACCGGACAACCGGCTGTACCGGCTCCGCCGAAGTATTGGTCTCCGTGACCCAGGCCGGTTTCGCCGTGGACACGACGCCTACCCGGCAACTGGTCATCTGCCAGGGAGACAGCGTTGTGCTGCCCCTGAAAATCACCCCGTCCACCGGTAACTACCAATACGCCTGGACGCCCTCGCCTTCCCTGAGCAACGCGTTCGCCAAAAACCCGGCGGCACGGCCTACGGCGACTACTACCTATACCGGTATCGTCACCAACCTGGCCAACAACTGCCAGACCTCCGTATCCATACCCGTTCGGGTCATCCCCATCCAGGATTGCGCCGGGGATGAATACGGTGACGCCCCCCTGTCCTATGAAAACAACGGCGATCCCGCCAAGCACGGCATCATACCGACCCTCCGCATCGGCAACTACATAGACGCCGACAATGGGGCCAACAACGCAACGGCAGGTGGTATAGCCTCTGGCGACGACAGCAACCAGTACCCTGACGAAGACGGGGTAAGTGCCCTGGCCGATATCCAATACAGCGAAAATGCCTACGAGCTGGTCATCAACAACGTGCTCAACGATACCGTCAGCGTCGCTTACCTCGTCGCCTGGGCGGATTTCGACCGCAACGGTACCTTCGACGCCGACGAACGCTCCGACATCCTGTCCGTGCCCCGCGACTCTACCCCCCGCGTGCTCGGCCTTTCCTGGCAGGGCTTTAACCCCACCCGCTCGCTCACACCTGGCCGGACCTATCTGCGCGTCCGCCTCACCTCGGACATATCCGGCAACTGGCTGCAGAACCCCTCGCCCTATGGGTACCGCGCCGACGGGGAAGTAGAGGACTACAGCTTCAACATCGTCCGCTTCTTCCCCTTCCCGGACTTCGGTGTGACGGATAAAAACGTGCCCCTGAGCGGGGACCTGGGCATCAACGACCAGGGACGATCCGCCGGGGTGGCCTATCTGGCCGCCACCCCGGGCCAGAATAACCCCTCTTCTGCCGCGCTCACGGTTAATCAAGACGGGACTTACTCCTTCCCAGGGGCCAGCCCGGGCGTCTATACGTTCAGGGTACCCGCGTTCAATGGGGTGGACACCGCCTTTTTCCCCGTGACGATTTCCGTGCTCGACCCGGATACCGACAA
>RGVM01000777.1 GCA_010027295.1 Chitinophagia bacterium | reverse complement strand
CCGTAGGTCATGTCGTCCTCCCGGGTGTACATCAGCTTCACGGGCGCATTCAGATGTTGCGAGATCACCGCCGCCTCCACCATGTGATGGCCGTATGCCCGCTGTCCGAAACCGCCGCCCATCCTCGCCAGGCGGATCTGTATCCTGTCCTTCGGGAGTTTCAGGCGGGCGGAGAGGGTGCCCATGATCGACTCGGGCGCCTGTATCGGCCCATAGAGCTCCGCCCTGTCGGCCGTCACATGCGCGAAGCAGCCGACCGGCTCCATGGCGTTGTGCGAGAGGAAGGGCACCGTGTAGGTGCGCTCTATCACCCTGGCCGCCTGCTGGAAGGCTGACTCCGGGTCACCGTCTCTTCGCTGGACCTTGCCGGGCTTCTTCGACCATTCCGCCATCTTCGCGTTGTGGTCGGTAGTACTTTCCAGTCCGGCAGGGATTCTGACCGTCTGCTTGCCCGACCATCCGTTGACGACCACGCTCTTCTCCACATCCTTCTCCCATTCGACCTTCAAGGCCTTTCGCGCATTCATGACCTCCCAGGTGGTCTTGCCCACCACCGCCACCAGCCCGGTGAAGCTCGTGGTGTCGAAGGCGTTCCGTACATAATCGTCTTCGAGTGTCTTGATGACAAACACATCGCGGATGCCGGGCATGGCCTTGGCCGCCTTGTCGTCCACCGACTTCACCCGCATCCCGAAGGCCGGCGGATGGACGAGCATCGCCACGAGCATCCCTTCCTGCCGGTGGTCGATGGTGAATAGCGGTTTGCCCGTGACGATCTTGCCGCCCTCCACGTTCCGCCGCGAGGTCCCGATGATCTTGAAATCCTTCACGTCCTTCACCCGCACATCCTTCGGAACCGGCAGAGTGGCGGCCAGCGTGGCCATCTCTCCGTATCCGGCCTTGCGTCCGCTCGGCTTGTGATACAGCATGCCAGTCTCTGTCGTGACTTCTGCGACAGGCACCTGCCAGGTCTTCGCAGCAGCCTCGACCAATAGTCGGCGACCGGTAGCCCCCGCGAGACGTAGCCCCTTCCATCCCTGTCGAATGGCCTGGCTGCCCCCCGTGAACTGCCGGTCGAAACGCGCAGGCAGGAAGTCGGCCTGCTGGACAATCACATGCTTCCAGTCCACATCGAGCTCCTCCGCCACGATCATCGGCATCGACGTGATCACGTTCGAACCGAACTCGGGGTTCGGCGACATCAGGGTGACGGCGCCTTCCGTGGAAATC
>RGVM01000776.1 GCA_010027295.1 Chitinophagia bacterium | reverse complement strand
ACCCGGCCGCCGCGAAGAAGCGCTCCCGCTTCGATTCACATATCGATGTCGTGGTCCAAAAACTCGTAGAGGTGGTGGACACGTCGCGTCTCCGCAAGGTGGTCGACTCGCTGGGGGCCGGGCAGTTCGGGTTCTCCATCTCACCCTACTGCTCCAATGCTACGCAGCCCACGGGCAACGCATGGCTGACGGGGCAGAAGCTGGCCTTTGTATGGAGGAAGTCCATCTTCTCCAACGTGACCACGCGAGGGATGATGCGCAATAGCTCCACGGCCAACACCAACTGGGCCACGGGGCGCTTCCCGTTCCTGATGACGGCGACCGTCACACTGGGGAAGGTCAGCCGCCAGATGAATTTCATCCTGATCCATGCCAAGTCGGGCAGCACGCAGAGCGACCATGACAGGCGCCTCGGCGGCGTGCAGGAGTTGAAGGATACACTCGACTTCTACCATTCCGCGGCCTCCACCCTCATCATCGGTGACTACAACGACGCGCTTGACAAGCCGATCTATACGGGCGCCTCCGTCACATCCTACCAGCCCATCGTCGTCGACAGCACGGATGCCGACCGCTACCGATCCATCACCCTGCCGCTGGCGAGGGCCGGACAGACCAGCATGATCGGATTCCCCAACATCATCGACAACCACATCATCTCCGACGAGCTGGAACCTGTCTATGTTCCGGCTTCGACGAAAGTGCTGACGGATGTTGTGCAGGTCGTGCCCGACTATGTCACGGCCCAGAATACGTCCGACCATTTTCCCGTGATGTCGCGCTACTATCTCGACGGGTCGGGACCCACTCCCGTACCGACGCTGTCTCTGTCGGCGGCCGGTATGCAAGCCTGGCCGAACCCGGTGGGTAGGAGCCTGCGCATCCGATCGTCCACTTTGCAGAGGGATGTGCGTCTGCTGATCCTGTCGCTCGACGGTGCGGAACTCCATGCCAGTGTACTTCGCCAGTGGCTTCCCGGTGAGACGATCGAGATCCCTGCGACCCGGTTGTCCAGGGGGATGTACCTGCTCGAGGTGGTTGCCCCTGGCCTCAGGGTGCGCCATCGTTTCCTGAAGGACTGATCTGTCGGGCCCCCCGTTGC
The DNA here is from genome assembly GCA_010027295.1 of Chitinophagia bacterium. Lineage (GTDB taxonomy): Bacteria > Bacteroidota > Bacteroidia > Chitinophagales > Chitinophagaceae > Pollutibacter. Next base: position 128 of record RGVM01000776.1, on the reverse strand, counting down.
GTTGTGTTATTCCTCCTCGGTATATTCGGGGATGCGCCGCACCATATCCCACCTCACGATCCTTGCCGCCATGCTCGCATCCATCCCATCCCCCGCCCAGCCCATACGGCTGGCCACCTACAATGTGC
>RGVM01000775.1 GCA_010027295.1 Chitinophagia bacterium | reverse complement strand
CGCTCCAATGGCCCGCCCTCGTACGGGGCCCCCATCGCATCGCCCGTTGCGAGCCCAAGAAGGCATCCGAGGAAGCAGTCTTCTTTCAGCTGCATGCGGGCGGGTCTCGCCTGTCGCCGAACGACAAGGTTCAGCGGCCCGCGCAGCGGGTCCGCTGCAACCGTTGGTTAGGCTGTGTGACTGCCTGAATTACCCTGTCTACCGCGAGCAATAAGAATGTCCTCTTCGCCTTTCTATGGCTAACCACGATAGTTGGGATCATAGCAATGAAAAGCCACATAGACATCGTCGACGTCATACCACATCGTGGTTTCGTAACAGAACCCATTCGGTTGCCTGACCGCTTGCTGAGCCAGCACGTGCGCGGCCCCACGCACGAAGACCGTGTTGTTTCCGACGTTTGCCGTCCACCTGCGCGTCATCTCCTCCGATGCGAGCCTCGCGGCTTCCTGTCCGTGCACGGCGTAGTAGGCGAGAGGATCGGCGTTGGTATTGTTGGGATTGACGCGCCCCCTGTGCATCGGGCGCGGATTCCCAAGTCTCCTCGACTGCACCAAAGCTCGTATCGCGGGGTCGTGTGCCCCTTGTTCCAGGACTTCGATGTAGGTAATGAAGCGCTTCTGTTTCATCCTGCCAGCGACCGGCGCCGCTCCGATTGCGATCGTGCGCTTCCCTTCCACTTGGAGGTTCCCCGTCCATACATGAGCGTATGCAGGCCGATTCAACTCTACAGGTTCTGGCATAATCTTTGTCCTTAGAAGTGTGAAGTCGTGTGTCTCGCCGCGCCGCCTCCGGGTAAACGTCACGAAACGGCTCCTGCCCTGCGTGACACTGCTGGCATCTAACCCGATCCGATCAGCCGTGTGCCCCGTCGAGCCGACCCGCGCCACCGAACCACGGTGCCCGGACAGCACACCACGGGTTTTCGACGGCCGATGGGGCCTTAGATTAAGAGGCACCCACGTCCCTCGCCGGCCGGTGTCACCGCCGGTGGTTGCACACGCCGTCTAACTTGTATTTATACGGTCCGTATAAGCCCCGGCTACTTCCGTATATGACGCTCGCGGGGTGGGGAACGAAATGGCTCCAAGTCTCCTGCCGGCCTCGGGTTGGATCGCGGCTCCGTTCGTTTCCACCGGCGGATGATCCCCTCCAAATGCAGTATATCGCACCGTCAAGGAGACCAACCATTTGGCGGTCTCGAGGTGCATCCGGCTACGATTCCGGACC
>RGVM01000774.1 GCA_010027295.1 Chitinophagia bacterium | reverse complement strand
CGGTACTCATCATCGTATTCTCGATGGCCTTCTCCGTCTGGGTGAACAACCTGGCCTCCTACAACCGCATCTACGGGCCCATCGGCAGCATCCTGGTGCTAATGCTCCTGGTCTATGCCAACTCGATGGTACTGCTGATCGGCTTCGAGCTGAACGTGAGCATCGATGCCCTCAAGCGGGCGGCCCATCGGCGGAGACGGCACCAGGGATGAGGGCTGCCCGCCTTGGCGGCCGCTTCCTTACCTTCGTGCAAACGAACCAAGATGGCATCGAACCCTCGCCCCTTCATCCTTGCCGAGACGAACTGGAAGGCCGTGAAGGAGACCCGTTACACGACCGCCGTGCTGCCCTGGGGGGCCACCGAGGCCCACAACTACCACCTTCCGTACGGAACCGACAACTATCAGGCGGAGCATGTGGTGGAGCGGGCGGCAGAGAAGGCATGGGACATGGGTGCCAGGTTGCTGGTCCTACCCGGCATCCCATACGGCGTCAACACCGGGCAGCTCGACGTCGACTTCTGCATGAACATGATGCCCAGCACGCAGCTGGCGATCCTGAAAGACATCTGCGATGTGCTCGTCAGGCATGGTGTCACGAGGCTCGTCATCTTCAACGGCCATGGTGCCAACAACTTCCAGCCGCTGATCCGCGAATTGGCGGGAATATGGCCGCAACTGTTCGTCTGCTCCGTCAACTGGTTTCTGGCGGGTGACAGAAAGTCGGTCTTCGAGGAGCCTGGCGACCATGCCGACGAACTCGAGACGAGCGTGATGATGCACATCGCGCCGAACCTCGTCATGCCGCTGGAGACCGCCGGCGACGGGGCCAATAAGCGTTTCGGCTCAGAAGGCTTCCGGAAGGGATGGGCATGGGCGCAGCGACCCTGGACCCTCATCACCCGCGATACGGGTGCGGGCGACCCCCGGAAGGCGACAGAAGAGAAGGGCAGGACCTATCTGCAACAGGCAGTCGATGCCATCGCAGGCTTTCTGCACGAAGTGTCAACCCGTTCGGTCGAAGACATGCTCACCTATTGAGGAGAAAGCCAGGATGGAAAGGATGATGAAGAAGTCTATCGGGATCCTCGCGCTCTGCAGCCTCTGCACGATTTCCGCATACCCGCAGGCGGCTCCGGGAAGGATTGAGGGTAGGGTGATGGACAGTTCGGGCGCGGCGGTGGCATCGGCGACCCTGCGTGTGCTGAACACCGGCCGCGAGGCCTTCGTC
>RGVM01000773.1 GCA_010027295.1 Chitinophagia bacterium | reverse complement strand
ACTTTGCGCGAACTGCGGGAACCGGGTTTGGAGTGACTTAAAGATTATCCGACCATGAAACACACACTAACACTCCTCACCGCCCTGCTCGCGCCGCTGGCCGCGCTACACGCCGCCGAACCATTCCCAACTCCTGCCGCCCTCTGGAAGGACTACGACCCCAATCAGGGCGACTTCAAAGAGGAGATCGTGAAGCAGGAAACGAAAGACGGCATTTTCAACCGCGACTCTTACATCAGCGCGTATGTGCTCGGTGAGGAGGTTCGTGTTTATTGTCGTTACCGCGTGAAGACGGGTGCCCTGAAGGCTCCGGGCCTGCTGGTGGTGCATGGCTGGATGGGTGCACCGGAGCCGGACAAGAAGTATGTCGAGGACGGCTGGGCGGTGATGGCGCATGACTATTGCGGGAAGACGGGAAACCGGCCTCACTTCACGAAGTATCCGGAGAAGCTGCGGCACGGAAACATGGATCGAACGGTGGCGGGACCGGCTCGGGCGAAGGACCTGGATGGAAAGGAAATCACGGATCCGAAGCAGACCTCCGATTATGTGTGGTATGCCATCCAGCGCCGGGTGCTGAGCTATCTCGAGCAGCAGAAGGAAGTGGATCGCACACGGCTCGGGGCGACGGGTTACTCGTATGGCGGCACGCTGATGTGGAATCTCGCCACCGATCCACGCGTGAAGGCCGTCGCGGCTTACTTCGGTATCGGTTACAACGACTACTACCGCGACAAGCAGGTCTGGCTTTACAATGTGCCTTACGTCGAGCCGCCGAAGTCGCCCGGCGAGGAGATCATCCTGGTTTCCATCGCGCCTGAGGCGCATGTGCCCTTCATCACGGCGGCGACCTTGTTTTTGAACGGCTCAAACGATCATCATGGCGGACACGAACGCGGGCTGGAGAGCTTCAAGAAGTTCCCGAAGAACGTGCCGTGGTCGTTTGCGATTCAGGCGCGTGGACATCACGACACCGAGAAGATCGGGCACAACACCAAGTTCTGGTTGGAAAAGCATGTGCTCGGCAAAGACGTGACCTGGCCGGTGCATCCGAAGTCGGAGATCCGTCTGGATGCTGAAGGCGTGCCGGAACTCGTCATCACGCCAGCCTCACCCGATGCCGTGCGCGAGGTGGAGATGTTTTATGCGCTCAAGAACCCATGCAGCTACGCCCGTTCCTGGCGTGACACGCCGAGCGTGCGGCAGGGGCAGCAGTGGGTGGCCAAGATG
>RGVM01000772.1 GCA_010027295.1 Chitinophagia bacterium | reverse complement strand
CCCGCCGCATCAGCTGGCGGGCGATCTCCAGACCGATGCCCTGGCCCGCACCGGTCACGACCGCAACCCTGCCTTCCACCGTCATGTCATGACATTTACGGACAATGTACAGAAATCCGCCGAGCCGTTACGCGTCAGAAACTCCATCGTCCCCTCAGGAAGAAAAGCTGCCCCTGCAGCCTCCAGCGCCCCCCGGCATCGGAGTGGAAGGACTGTACGACAACGTCGAGGTCGAACGCATCCGAGACGTTCCAGGCATACGAGGGCAGCAAGAGCAGCGTGGCGTCGGCACTGGCGGCCACGACGGACAACGATACCCTGTGCACCGTGGCGAAGGACCTCGAACAACTCACCAGGCCGGAGTAGCGGAACGGGAAGAGCGACTTGGCCGTGAGCATTGGGGACAAAGCCCCGCTGCCCAGCCCGCCCGTGGGACGGCTATTGTAGAGGAAGCCCGCCGACAGGTACCAGTCTCCCATGAAAGTGCGGTCTGCCATCAGACTCGCCGCGAGCGTGCCGATGGTATCGGTCCCATGCAGGCGTGGATGGAAATAGGAGGCCTCCCCTTTGAAGCCGTTCTCGCCGATGCCCCCGGCCCAGCCGGCACCAACGACGATGTCGCCTCGGAAGATCCCCGCGAGCCCCTGCAGGTCGTAGCCTTTTCGATTCAGCCTGTAAAGGACGGCCGCGATGTGCCGGTGGCGGTCGCGCCCCGGAGCCCAGGCCAGGTCGACGCCGGCATCGCGGGGCAGCTGGCGCTGGAGTCTGACGGCATCCGAGCCGGGACGTTCCTCGTAGTCGAAGTCGAGGAAATTGTACGCGTTGAAGATGTCGTTCGGGTTCCAGACGTTGTGGACGCCCCAGTTGATGCGTTGCCGGCCGATGGTGAGATCCCATCGCCGGATGGAATAGCGTACGTCGAGCCTATCGACGGCCGTATGCCCCACGGCGCCTGCCTTGTCAAGCCATAGGCCCGACAGTCCGCGCCAGCCGGGTGTCCCGGCCACGGCGGAGGCGAAGTCCGGGGTGTTTCGGACGAGGCCGCCCGTGTAGAGTCTTGTGCGCAGGCCTGCCCGTGCATGGAGCCGTTCCGAGAGTCGGGCTTTCAGGTCGATGCGGACATGGACGAGGTTGGAGACGTCCGACGAGTCGAAGGCGCCGTAGGACGTCAGGCCGGGAAGGTCCTTGACATATCCCTTCCATTCGAAGCGGGGAGGCTTCACCTCCTGCGC
>RGVM01000771.1 GCA_010027295.1 Chitinophagia bacterium | reverse complement strand
GACGGCTGGCTTCAGTCGAGCCGCGGCCGCTTCCACCGCGCGAACGAATTCCCGATCGTTCTTTTCCCGGGCGATCTGCATCACGAGTTTGGCCCGGCCTTCGATCTCCTCCGGCACCAGGTTGGCGCCGGGCGAGGGGATCGCACAGGACAGGATGAGGGCGGTGAGAGTCAGGCGAATAGGCATTGGTGGAGGAGAAAACGTCCGCGCTGCCGCCGTGGTTTCAGGAAATGCTGCGAGCATCCCGGGAGTCTCGCGGCGTATGGAAGGCATTGGACAGCAGCAACTGGCTGGAGCACTCCTTCCGACTTCATGAGTGCGAAACAGATCCTGATGCTGACCGGCGACTTCGTCGAAGACTACGAAAACATGGTGCCCTTCCAGGCCCTGCAAATGGTCGGCCACAAGGTTCTCGCCGCCTGCCCGGGCAAGAACGCCGGGGAGAAGGTCCGCACCGCCATTCACGACTTCGAAGGCGACCAGACCTACACGGAGAAGCCGGGTCACAACTTCACCCTCAACGCCACGTTCGCCGAAGTGAAGCTCGATGAATGCGATGCGCTGCTCATCCCTGGCGGGCGCGCCCCCGAGTACCTCCGCCTCAGCGGCGATGTCCTGCGGGTGGTCCGGCACTTCTTCGAGACGGGCAAGCCGGTCGCCGCCATCTGCCACGGACTGCAGATCCTCGCTGCCGCCGGTGTCCTCAAAGGACGCAAGTGCACGGGCTACTACGCCTGTGGTCCGGAGATCACCCTGGCGGGCGCAGAGTTTCAGAACATCCCGGTCGACACCGCCTACGTGGACGGCAACCTGGTGACGGCTCCCGCCTGGCCAGCGCACCCGGCGTGGCTCGCCCGGTTCCTCGAGGTTCTCGGCACCAAAGTATCTCTGTAAGGCGCGGTAAGCCGTGGGACGGCTCCCGGAATGCTCCGGCAGACCGTCGGAAGGTCATCGGTAGGGCTCACAGCATGCAAGTGAGCCTTCACGCGCGCCAAGTAGGCCTTCACGCAGGCCAAGTAGGCCTTCATGCGCACCAAGTAGGCCTTCATGCGCACCAAGTAGGCCTTCATGCGGGCCAAGTAGGCCTTCACGCAGGTCAAGTAGGCCTTCACGCAGGTCAAGTAGGCCTTCACGCAGGCCAAGTAGGCCTTCACGCAGGCCAAGTAGGCCTTCATGCGGACCAAGTAGGCCTTCACACGGACCAAGTAGGCCTTCACACGGACCAAGTAGGCCTTCA
>RGVM01000078.1 GCA_010027295.1 Chitinophagia bacterium | reverse complement strand
GCGGAGGATGAGGCCGCTGCCGAACTGCTCGTAGAAATCGCCCGCCGTGATCGAGAACTTGTCGTCGGCGTAGCGGACATACCGATTGACAATCTTGTTGCCGGCCTTCACAGGCACGGGGTAGAAGCCGAGGATGGGTGGCAGGTAGCTCTCGAACTGCAGTCCTCCCGAAAAGCTACCGTGTGTGTAGTCGAGCTTGAGGAAGCTGTTGGTACCGAAGCGGTCCTGCGGCACGACGGCTCCGATATGGGCGTCTCGTAGGTAGTACTGTGCGAGGCCCTCGTAACTGCCGTTGAGATGTCCACGGATGAGACTTCCGGGGGTCTGCGCCTGCGAGAGGCAGGGTGTGAGGCAACATAGAAGCAGGATGCTTTGGAAGATTGTGTGGAATCGGGACATCCGGTGGGAATTGGAGGATGGATGGGTCAGCGGCTGCGCAGGGCGTTGAAGAGTTCCTCCTCCGCCCCGGCTGAATAGCCGGTGCGACGGTAGATCACGCGCCCACTTCGTATGACCATCATATGCGGGACGTCGGTGATGTTAAGGGCTCGCTTGAGCTCGCTGTTGGTGTCCATGAGGATGTCGAAGTCCCAGCCCTTGCCTCGGACAAAGGGCTTCACTCGGTGGGAAGTGCGTGTATCGTCGATGGAGACTCCGACGAGACGGAAGGGCGTGTCGGGACTGCGATCTGCCAGGTCATCAGTGATATTGTCGAGCTCGGCGATGCAGGGCACGCACCAGGTGGCCCAGAAGGAGATGACAAGGGCCGTGTCCCTGCCGCGGGCCGCGAGGTCGGCGAAGTCGACCGTGCGTCCATCCATGTCGCGCAGCCGCACGGAGGGGAACTGCTGCTGCCCGTGACCCGACAGACATGCCAGCAGCACTGTGACAATGGGCAACCATGACTTCATAAAGGCGAATTAAGCCATTTTTCGGCATTCCACGGCGGGATTTCCACCGTTAATACTTATTTTGTGCCGCTCAAATACAAGCCCATGCGTCCCTTTGACAGGTTTCTTCTGCCGGCCTTCATGGCCCTTCTCATGACGCTCTCCTGCAAAAAGGACGGCACGGAGCCCGCCGGAGGCGGGGGCAATACGACCGCCGCCACGCTCAAACTCACCCTCTCCACGCAGACGGTGGAATTGAACGGGTACGACTATGTCGACATAATCGTGAAGGACGGCAACGGGACGGACGTTACGGCTTCTTGCAGCATCTTCCTGAACGACACCGAGAGCATATCCAACAACTTCATACCCAACGCCCTTGGCACATTCAAGGTCACGGCCAAGAAGGGTGGTACCGTCTCAGATGAGAAGTCGCTGACGGTCGTCGCCAGGACCGCCTCACCCTTCCCGCAGAAGGCGCTGGTGGAGGACGTCACAGGCGCCTGGTGCGGCTATTGCACACGCGTGGCCTGGAAGCTAGAGAACTATGTGGCCGCCAATCCGCGGTGCATCGTGGTTGGCATCCATGGCGGAGGCACCGACCCCTTCAACTTCCAGTACTATCCCACCTACAACACGCAGTTCAACATCACCGGCTACCCCTCGGCCATCGTGAACCGCAGGCGCAAATGGACGGAGAACAACTCCGAGCTCGACATGGCCCTGCAGCAATGGGCACCCATCGGAATCTCCATCACCAGCGGCGTCAGCGGCAACAATATCACCGGTACGGTGAAGGTGAAATTCAACGTCACGACCTTGCGTCCCATGCGGCTGGTGGTCGCACTCGTAGAGAACGGCCTCGTGCACCCGCAAGTCAACTACTACTCCCCGCAGTACGGCACGACGCCCTACCTGTATGGAGGGGTGAGTCCTATCACCGACTTCGTGCACAAGAGCGTGCTGCGGCGCACGGCCACCGACCTCTTCGGCGACGCGATCCCACAGAAGGAAATTGTGAAGAACAGCGAGTATTCCTTCTCCTTCACCATGCCCGTGTCGGGCAACGTGTACGGAGGAGCAGCCTACACAGCCAACCCGGCCAAGTCGGCCATCGTGGCCTTCGTGATTGACGGCTCCTCGGCAAACGAGGGCGCGCTGAACACACAATACGCAGATGTCGGTAAGACTGTGGACTACACCAACTGACATCCTCGCCTCACGATCTGACAGATCCCGGCTTTTCAACACCTGTCTTCCGCGGCACTTATCCGCCGGAGGCGGATATTGTTACCCTTGGAGAGTGGGGGTACCCTTGGAGGGTGGGCCATGCCAATCGAGTACACCCATCCGCCAATCCGAACGTCCGGCAGCTGACGTCCCGACAGTATCTTCCACTGCAAACGAAACGGCCATGAAACCTGCCGCACTGCTGTTGCTATGCCATCTCGCATGCCCCGCATGGGCGGGCGGCCACCCCTCCTCCGTTCTGCAGTTTGCCGAGCGCGAATGGAAGACATGGCTGGGAACAGCCGCCAAAGGATGGCAGCCCTCTTTCCAAACCGACAGCCGACTGGCTGACGGGTCCTTCGCCTTCCGCATCGAGCGAACGGACAAAGGGCGAAGAGTACTCTTCACCGGAAGCGACGAGGCTGCCGTGGTCCATGCCCTGCACGGATTCCTCGAACACGTCGGCTTCCGCTTCGGCATCGACGTAACGAGACGCCCGAACCGACTGCGAATCGACACGCTGCGCAACGGCTACCACCTAACGGTTCCGCATACCCGCTGGCGGGGTGTACGACAGCATGTCAATTTCCCGATGGACATCTCCTCTTACCCCATCGACGAAGCACGTGCTTACCTTGAGAACCTGATGCGTCTTCGCTTCAATAAGATCGCCGTGCACAGTTACCCCAACCTATGGCATGAAGTGCGCACGGGCGACAGCACTGAGCATGCCGGCGACTTCTTCTACAACCGATCGCACCGCATCCCCCAACACCCCGTAATCCGGCCGGCCATCCGATTCAATCGAGATTGGTTCTGCATCCCGGACATCGAGCGATTCTACACAGACCGCCTCGCCCGTAGTCGCGAGGCCGTCGCCTGGATGCGGGCGCTGCTGGCCCATGCCAAGTCGATCGGACTTCGTGTGCAGTTCTCCATAGAACCCCGGCTACGTGGAGATGCCGCCTACATCCTCGACAACGCCCGATCCGCGCTGCGCGACTACCCCATGATCGACGACCTGGAGATCATGACCGAAGAGACGGGCGGCTGGGGTAGGACCTGCACAGATACAGCCGTGCGCCAGTCCCTCGTGAAGCACTTCGGCGAAGTGGTCCTCCAGGACTCGCGCGTGACGCGGTGCATCCAACCGCGGCAGACAGACCTCGACGTGCTCGTCGAACAGCTCGGACGCAACCTGCAGGCCGTAAAGACGCTTGGCAGCGAAGCGCCCTTCCGTTCGGGTGGCAAAGGATTGGCCGTCGGCATCTACTGCACCATGCCGGCGTATGTGGACCTGGCCTACCACCTCGTGCGGACAAAGGCGCCCGGCACGGAGGTGACAATCATGCCCGGCCACGGCAGCCGCCGGACGGCTGCTCACCTCAGCCGCGTACGGATGGATGCCGACGACTTAGCCCGCACGACGGTCTATTCCTGGCTCGAGTTCGACGGACTCATGTTCACCCAGCAGAACGCCATAGCCGGGATTGAAGCCCTTTTTCAACAGCTTGATACCCTGAGCGGTGGACGGCCACTGCACGCCGTCCTCTTCAACCACTGGCGGACGGCCGAAAATGCACTCACGGCGCGCTACGCAGCCATATCGTGCCTGCAGGGTGCGCCTGCGGCAGAACGCTTCTACCGAGAAGAGGCGCAGCGTGAGGGCATGCCCTCACCGAGGGACTATGCATACGCTATGCACCGGCTGGAGGAACTCGACCGCTTCTCCACCGAAGAGCTGCCAAACATCGGCTTCTGTTGGATTGGCGCCTGGCTGAACGGCGGGCCATACCTTTCCATGGACCCTCGCCGCGTGGAGCGGGCCGCTCTCGGCTATGATAGTGTAAGGCAGTCCATCCGGCTACTCCAGGCCGAGACCAAGTACAGTGAAGGCAAGCAACGCCTCGCCTTCCTAGAGAACCGCCTCAGCACGAGTATCTCCTACCTCAACACCTTCCGCATCGCCGGCCGACTGCGCGAACTGAAGGTATCTGACAGCGACAGCGCCGCCTACCGCCGACAGGTCACTGCCATTTGCGATGAGGCACTGCAGGAGTTCGAACGTTACATGCGCATCCATGCCGGGATGCTGCCAGACCGTGGGTGCGAGGGCACACTGATAAATCTCTGGCACGGACCCGTGTACGGACTCAAAGTGCTACGTCAACGGCTGGCCGCCGTGCCGATGGACATGCCCCCGCAGCGGGGCGAGGGAAAGGACGGACCACCGCTGCCGATCCTTACAGGCAGGAATTGAGGAGCAGAAAAGGGAATGACTGACATGCGGCAAGAGAACCGTCTGCATATGGAATAAGCATGTACGGATGGCAGGGGAAATTGTCTGTTCCAGGATTTTCAGGATGAGCGGATGCAGGGATGCCTGCTGAGCTTCCAATGGCCTATCTTGTATCCATGCCTCGATTCATACTCCTGCTCTCCCTCCTGCTCCCTGCAGTCCTGCCTGCCCAGGACCCATCCCTGCCGGCGATGATGTACAGCGATACGACCCGCAAAGGTGTACCGTTTTCCAAAGACCCGCACGTGGTGGCCTTCGGCGGACGATATCTGATGTACTACACCCTGCCGGCACACAGGAATAAGAACCATCCCGTCAAGGGCCTGGGCATCGGCATCGCGGAGAGCACCGACCTTACCCACTGGCGGAAGCTCGGCGAGATCACACCGGCCGGTGAACCCGAAACGAACGGCATCGCCGCCCCCTGCGCCCTCGTGATCGGCCACCAGGTGCACCTCTTCTACCAGACCTACGGCAACGGTCGCAAAGACGCCATCTGCCATGCCGTGTCCGACGATGGCATCGTCTTTCGACGCAATCCCACCAACCCCGTCTTCAGACCCACGGGCGACTGGAACTGCGGCCGCGCCATCGATGCGGAAGTATTTCCCATGGGCGACCGCTACATGCTCTACTTCGCAACCCGAGATACGGCCTACAAGATCCAGATGCAGGGCGTCGCGGCCGCACCCATGCACACGACCTTCAACCGCGACCAGTGGACGCAACTCACCGATTCGCCCATCCTGAAACCCGAATACCCCTGGGAAGGCCAATGCGTGGAAGGCGCCTCCATCGTGCAGAAAGGCAACACCCTCTACATGTTCTACGCCGGCGCATACAACAACAACCCCCAGCAGATCGGCGTCGCCAAAAGCAGCGACGGCATCCATTGGCATCGTCTGTCCAACAAGCCATTCCTCACCAACGGAGACCCCGGTACCTGGAACTCGAGCGAATCCGGCCACCCGCACCTGTTCCAGGACCAGGACGGCCGGACATGGCTGTTCTACCAGGGCAACAACGACAACGGGAAAACCTGGTACCTATCGAAACGGGAAGTGCTGTGGAATGAGAAGGGGCCGTACTTGCGATAGTGACACATTCGTCTATCCATCGAGACCAACTTGCAAGAAACCTACACGACTCGTTTCCAGAACGGCACTTCCGAGTTTATGATGAAAATCCCAATCCATCATAAACCGACAATCGAAACGACATACATAAAGTCGGGAGCATAATATCGTCACGGACCCTTGGGTACTAAAATTTTTCCCTGCCCGTTCTTGAATATGTCGCCTTTATACCTGGACAGGCGACATGAGTACTCCTTGCAATACAAACAGACAACTTTCTAGGACAGCCACTGGAAACCGGGTTTTTCACCAAGCCCCCCCAAGAGTTTTCATCCTGTCGTCTTTCCCGAGTGTGTGTTGGATAGATCCACATAATGCAGGCACTATTTGAACTGTGGGGGATATTTTCTACGTTTAGCGTTCAGTTCTGCTTACAATTCATATTGTTACACCCTGTTTCAATTTGTCGAACGGGCATTCTTCCTGAAAAGAGAAAGAATGCACATTCATGTATACAAAGTGCAGTTCGGGCATTCCAACTAAGGCACAGCCTAGGCAAGCCCTATCAGTTGATTATAAAATAAATCCTGTCTATGCATTTTATCGTCACACAATCAAATCCCTGAGGGAAATTTGTATCCAAACGAAAGAACTTTAAGTTACATGGCCCCATTCATCGATATTTTTCGATTTAAATCATTTTTTTATGGGTTTACAGCTATTCAGATTCCCTTATGCAGCATTGCTACGTTTTTTCAAGTCGAAATCGAACATGGCAAATGACGTCATCCCATCCCATTCTCATCCGGGATCTGCCGGAACAAAAAATAATGATAACCACCGCTTATACGTGGGTGGGCTGTGGGAAGAAATCGGAAATCTTCAATTCTCTTTTCTCTTGTCACAGGGCCTCTGCAAAGAGCATGTACTTTTGGACATTGCCTGCGGATCACTCCGGCTAGGAGTGAAGGTGATACCCTTTTTGGAGCCCGGTCACTATCTTGGCATCGATAAAGAGCGTATGCTGATTGAAAAAGGAATCAGTGAAGAACTAGACGAATCGATCTTTTCCGAAAAAAAACCTATACTGATTTGCAATTCGGATTTCGATTTCAATCAGTTTGGAGTATATGTCGATATGGCGATTGCGCAGTCACTTTTCACTCATATCACATCCCCCCAGATATGCTCTTGCCTAGCAAATCTTCGCCCTTGGATGAAGCCGGAAAGTCGTTTCTTTGCCACCTTTTTTGAATCGGAGTCGGAAGTGAAGAACCCTTCTGAGCCAGATGATCACGGAATGTTCGTATATACTCGCAGGCAAATGGAAGACTTCGGTACATCTCAAGGATTTTCTATGAATTATTTGGGCCATTGGAACCATCCACGAAATCAGATGATGGTTGAGTACCGCCTCTGTTAAGGAAGAATCTGGTTTTGCCCTGTCAAGCAAGGGCAGCTTGTCAGACGGGCAGACGATTTTGCCGTGGTGTAACGTTCTGTTCATGCAACAGTGTGCAGAGGTTGAGGCCTAAGGCCGGTCGCTATTCATGCGTATCGAATGGGAATGCCAATTGAGTATAAAACCCCTCCCAGGCACCCTCTCCATTTCACTCGACAGGAATGGGCTTTCGGAGTACATCAAACTGAGATTCTAATACTTAACAAAAGAACACCTCGGTATATTCGGTTGTTGAAACCCGCCTAGGAGAGTTATGGAAGTACCGTACCGAGAGATCCAAACCTTTTTAGGGACTGAACACTTCGAGTAGGTATATCATCTTCTGATTGCCTTTAGAATCCTTCATAAGCATTTTTGATTCGAAAAATGTTTTTGATGGGCATAGATGAAGCACTATATTTTTTAAATCTTTTTTTTGTTCATATTGATAAGCCATCCTGCATGTTGCTCAAATTAGTTTTGAAGCCATGCGTCTTCAACGCGAATAAGAAATTTGCCATAGATCATCACAAAGGAGTATTGTCCCCCCTTGAGACAGAGATCTTGAGAAAAACCCGACTTCTCTGCCTAGAGCTCATGTTCTCGATACAACAATCGGCTTTTCGCATATCGGGCATGCGACATCCATATGACCTTGGACATCAGGCCTACATGTCATACGCCTGTCTTCCTTACGAGATAATATGATATGGATTCTTCACGGCTGATAAGGTCATGACAATACAAGCCACCCTACTCCTACTCCACCACCACCTCATCCAAAAACAACCAGGCCGGATTCCCCGCCCCCGGACGCCCGGCCGGTATCCTCCCCTTGTTCATCACCTTCAACTGCAGATACCGCGCCTGCACTTTTTCAAACACCGTCTCATATCCCTGCACCACCGGCGAGGGTTTCGCCAATACCTCCCCCGCATGCACCTGCCGGAAATGCTCCCCGTCCTCAGAGACGGACAGGCACACCGAGGCGGGATGCCATACCCAGCTGTCGGGCGCGTGGAAGTATCGGAAGGACAAGGAGGAGACGGGCATGGACGCTCCGAGATCGATCAGCAGCTCGGCATCGCAGCCATTCCAGCCCAGCCACTCGGGATCGGTGAAGCGCGTGGCACTGCCCAGCAGCCCGTTGACGAGGGCGGCGCCCCCCCCTCGGTCATAGTGCGCATCGGGCGGACGCTGGAACCTTACGGAGCGCCCCAGCGCGCGGTGCAGACGTAATTCGGCCTGCGCGCGGTCGTTCACGCGGCCTGCCTTCTCGGTGAAAGCCATAACCTTTCCAGAGGCGGGCAAGAGGAAGGGACCGGTATAGGGACTCGCTGGTCCTTCGTTGAGGCGTACCATCAAGGGCAGTCCCGACGGCACACCACCGACCTCCACCCGGAGGCCCCCCAAAACTGAATCATACCGCCCCGCTTTATCACTACCCGAAAAATCATTCCGCCATAACGGGCGCGGTAGTAGTAATACTCGAGCCAGCGTGGGGTGTCGTTTTGCGCCAGCTAGAACTTGAGTAGCTGCGGCCAGACAAACTCGCCCTGATCCCAGCGCCCTTCCAGCGTGGTGCGGCCATTGGCAAATTCCATCCGACCTAGCCCCTGCGGTTGACCGTCATGGAACTGGCCTTGGTAGCGATCGCCATTGGCATACACCAGCACACCCGGACCGCTGATCTGATCATTGTTGAACTCGCCGGTGTATTGCCTGCCATCGGCGTAGGTGTAGATGCCACGGCCCTGGCGCTTACCACTGATGAAGCGGCCGTCATAGCGGTCGCCGTTCGAGTAGAACAAGGTGCCCTGACCGGTGAGGCGGTTGTTACGGAATTCACCAACA
>RGVM01000770.1 GCA_010027295.1 Chitinophagia bacterium | reverse complement strand
CCTCGCCTGCCGCTTACGATACTTGTCGGCCTGCCGCGTCCGCAGACGGCGAAGAAAGTCCTGCACGGTGAGTGTGGTGTGGTGCGAAGGGTTTCAGACACGGGTCCGAAGACACGCGGAAGCCTCAACGCACGCACGACAGGGACAGACACACTAAACTAAGGACAGGGACACGGGTTGACGGTGACAGGACCCAGGACACGGGCTGACGGTGACAGGGCCCACGACGGAGGCTGACGGTGACAGGGCCTCAGACAAGACGGAGGCTGACGGTGACAGGGCCTCGGACAAGACGGTGACCGACAGCGACATGGCGTCGGCTGTCGGGCTAAATGGCGGCCTGCAAAGGGAGAGGTGTCCGAGCAGGAAGGGCACACCTCTGCGCCGGGAATATTTCACCCGCACTGAAGATTCACCCTTCCAGTGTGCTACGCACACCCTGAACGCATCAAGCACCCAGCCCCGACAATGAAATGTCTGGACTGGAGCCGCACGCCCGGGAACTCGAATCTTGATGGAGGGAGTCAATTCGACGAAAATCTCGCAGGAGCATCGACAAATACTTCTCGAACACAATATTCAAACGAAGCAAGGACAGACATGACATACGACTCCAAGACAATCCGAAGGACGCATGCGACGCACATCAAAAAGCACCATTGACAGCGCAAAACATGAAAGCTCCGTCGGAGAGGGATACGTACTCTCGGCTGATGAATTGTCGTGGTTTCGACCTTTATAGTTCTCCCTGTGTCTCTTCGTCACGAGGCCCGGCTTTCCGGTTGCAGAGGAACCGACGGACTTTGACTTGCCCTTATTCGCCTGGTCGTTAGAGGGGCCGTCCCCGCGTTTACACCGGCCCCCGCGTCCTTGTATGAGGCTGGCCGGGTGTCCGGCCTGTCCCGGCCCGGCACCCGTACTGATGCCGGTCTGCTCTTGTACGACTCCCGCGCGCTTGCCGCAGATTCTGCCTAAGGTTCGGCGACGGTGGCCTCCCGGCCCGTCCGGCCGTCCCCTTGGCGTCTCTGTTCGACTGAGACTGACTCTGTGGGTCGCTGCCACGGTCCCGCGACGCGGGGAGCGGGTCGAGTTCGGTCACACTGCCCGGCGCGCTGGGCGGGACGCCGGCGTTGGGGTCTCCTGTGTACCGGTGGTGCTGCTGCCGGTTGCCCGGGCGCGGGCTCTCCCGTGGCTAGGTGGTCTGGGTTGCAGCTGTGGCCTTCGTTGGCTCCGGGGTTCCGGCTACGCGGCCAGGCCTG
>RGVM01000769.1 GCA_010027295.1 Chitinophagia bacterium | reverse complement strand
TGGCTGCGCGACATGCTGGCCCTGCCCTCCGACTGGACCGGCTGTATCCAGGAAACGGCTTCTGCAGCCAGTCTGGTAGCCTTGCTCATGGCGCGGGAGCACGCCTCTCAATATGCAGTAAACCAGTCGGGCTTCTACGGGCAGCCCCGGATGCGCGTCTATGCGTCCGGGCAGGTACATTCTTCTGTGGTAAAAGGGCTAAAAATTGCGGGCTATGGCGAGGAGAACCTGGTGACCATCCCCACCGACGAAGCCTTTGCCTTGCAGCCGGATTTGCTGGAAGCTGCTATCCAGGAAGACTTGCGCCTGGGCTACCTGCCCGTGTGCGCTGTCGCCGCCCTCGGCAGCACTAGTTCGACCGCCATAGACCCCATCCGGGCTATGGGCGAAATCTGTAAAAAATACGGCCTCTTTTTCCATGTGGACGCCGCATACGCCGGCACCGCCCTGGTCCTTCCCGAAATGCGCTGGATGGCCGACGGACTGGAATACGCCGACAGCTTCGTCGTGAACCCGCACAAATGGATGTTCACCAACTTCGATTGCACCGCCTTTTTCGTGCGCAACGTGTCCCTGCTCAAAAATACGTTCAGCATCCTTCCCGAGTACCTGAAAACGCCCCTCGACCAACAGGTCAACAACTACCGCGACTGGGGCATACAATTAGGGAGGCGCTTCCGGGCCCTCAAGCTGTGGTTTGTCATCCGCACCTACGGGGTAGAGGGCATACAGCAGCGCATACGGGAACACATCCGCATCGGGCAGTGGTTGGATACCCAAATCCGGCAGACCGCCGACTTTGAAGTATTGGCCCCCACGCCCCTGAACCTCGTTTGTTTCCGCTACCACCCTGCAACCGTACCCGACGAAGCCGCGCTCAACGAACTCAACGAAAGACTGCTGCTCACCCTGAACGATAGCGGGGACATACTGCTCACACAGACCAAGTTAGGGGGGAAGTACGCCCTGCGCCTCGTCGCCGGCCAGGCGGAGACCCGGCAAGAAGACGTAGCGCAGGGCTGGGAACGCATTCGGGACACCGCCAGGAGTCTCTCCCTCACACCGTGAAGCGCCACAAGTCGAACGCTTCCCGCTCCAGGCGCTCCCGGTGGTCGGGATGTGCGATATCAATCAGTGCGCGGATACGGTCGCGGATCGTGCGCCCATAGAGCTCGGCTACCCCGTATTCGGTTACGATGTAATGTGCATGGGCGCGCGTCGTGACCACCCCTGCACCCTGGTTGAGCGTGGCCACGATC
>RGVM01000768.1 GCA_010027295.1 Chitinophagia bacterium | reverse complement strand
ATCCAGTACGAGAACTTCAACACCTTCACCCGGAACCTCTACGGCGAGAACAGCTTCACGGTGCGGCAGACCGTCAACCAGGCTGCCTTCTGGACGCCCGGCCTTCCCACTTCCTTCACCACCACGCCCATCCCCAACCTGCCCAAGGGCTCCATCCTCGACCAGAGCCGCACCAACCTCACCGCCTGGAACTTCCGCAACCTCGTCAGCTTCAACCGCTCTTTCGGCAAGGATCATGACATCAGCGCCGTGGCCGGCACCGAACTGCAGAGCTCCGTCCTGCAGACCTTCGGACAGCCCCGCACCTTCGGCTACAACGACGCCACGCTGCAGCTGGGCATATTCCCCAACGGACCCGGCGGCACCCCCTCCAACGGCAACCAAAACGGCACGGGGACACCCACCACCCTCACCATCCGGAACTGGCTGAACCAGACGCAGACCTTCAGCTACACAAACTCCTTCGGGTACTCGACGGACCGCTTCTTCTCGGGCTTCGCCAACGCCGCCTACACATACCGGGATAAATACACCGTCTCGGGCAGCTTCCGCTCCGACGCCTCCAACCTGATCACCGACGACCCTGCCTACCGCTACGCCCCCTTCTGGTCGGCCGGCGCCTCCTGGCAGGTATGGAAGGAGGACTTCATGAAGGGCATCGACTTCGTCGACCGACTCGCCCTGCGCGCCACCTACGGCTATAACGGCAATATCGACAAGAGCACCGCCTTCATGCCCCTGATATCGCTGAGCTCCACGCCCAACGTGCTCACCGGCGCCTTCACGGCATCCTTCAGCAGCCTCGGCAACCCGACGCTCCGCTGGGAGAAGACTGGCACCACCAACATCGGTATCGACTACCGGCTGTTCCGCGGCAGACTCTTCGGGAAACTCGACCTCTACGACCGGAGGGGCCGCGACCTCATAGCGGTGATCTCGATACCCAACGTCAACGGCTCCTCCTCGCAGCGCCTCAACAACGCGGCGATGTCGAACCGCGGCATCGAGCTCGAAGTCGGCACCGAGGCACGGATCGGCAAGAAGCTCCGCTGGACGGGCAACCTCAACTTCTCCTACAACCGCAACCGCATCACCGACCTGTTCATCGCGCAGTACGCATCGTCGAGCCTCGTGGCACGCAGCACCTCCTCCTATGTCGAGGACTACAATGCCAATACACTCTGGATGTTCAAGTACACGGGCTTCAACGCAGCCGGCCAGCCCACCGTGCTGGGACCCGGAGCTACCAACTATGACATG
>RGVM01000767.1 GCA_010027295.1 Chitinophagia bacterium | reverse complement strand
CGTCAGGTGTGGCCGCAGAGCCTCGTTGGACATTCCGGCGGTCTTGATGGCGCAGACGTAATTCTCGCCGATGCGCCGGAAGTTCTCCTTGGCGATGGCATGGAGTTCCTCCGGGCTGTGTTCCTGGGAGAGGGCCTGATGGAGATTTTGAAGGGCTACACGGCGATGGCGTCGATCCACCCCCCAAGCGAGGGATCCAAGGGCGCGACCCAGCCGCGCTGCAAGAACCAGAGGCAGCGCTTGAATCAATGCGACGACACCGCGGACGGTCCAGAACAGAAGGGTCCCCATGTTGGATGACATGACCGGTCATGTGCTGATCCGGGCGGCGGGATTCAGACGGTTTGCCGGTCGGATGGGAATCCGGAATTCCGCGTTTCCGACGGTTGCAACGTGTGGTTGCATCGGGACATGAAGCCGATGACTGGATGGATGAAGACCTGCGTATTGGGTTTCCTGCTCGTGCAAATGGGTGTGGGCACGGAGATGCATGCTGCGGGTCCGGCGAAGGTCGTGCTCCTCGCAGGGCGCGCTTCGCATGGGCGCGGGGAACATGAGTTTCGCGCGGGATGCGATGTGTTGGCAGCGGGTTTGAACCAGGTTCCCGGCATGACGGCCGTGGTGGTGACGAATGGTTGGCCGGCGGATGTTTCGGTGTTTGAGGGAGCGTCGGCGGTGGTGGTCTATGCGGACGGGGGCAGTGGACATCCGGCGATTGCGAAGGAGCGGCTCGCGCTGCTCGACGGGTTGGCGCGGAAGGGCGTGGGAATTGGAGCGCTTCATTACGGGGTGGAGGTGCCGAAGGGCGAACCGGGTGAAGCCATGCTTCGCTGGACGGGTGGGTACTTCGAGATGTTCTGGTCCGTGAACCCCACATGGACCGCCCGGTTTGAGACGCTTCCCAAGCATCCGCTCACGCGGGGTGTGAAACCCTTCGCGATCGAAGACGAGTGGTATTACCACATGCGTTTTGTGCCCGGGATGAAGGGGGTCACCCCGATTCTCGCGGTCGTGCCTCCAGCGTCGACGCTGGATCGACCGGACGGACCGCACAGCGGAAATCCTGCGGTGCGGGGTGCGGTTTCGCGGGGCGAACCCCAGGTGCTCTTGTGGACCTACGAACGTCCCGAGGGGCGCGGGCGCGGCATGGGTTTCACGGGTGGGCATTTTCACCGCAACTGGGCGGACGAAAACTTCCGGCGTCTGGTGTTGAACGGCATCGTCTGGATCGCGGGTCAGGAAGTTCCGGCGGCGGGCGTG
>RGVM01000766.1 GCA_010027295.1 Chitinophagia bacterium | reverse complement strand
GACCTTCATCTGCGTTCTTGTTCTTCTCAGCCGTGAGGGCGACGTATTCCCGCATGAATTCCCGTATGACCTGCGCGGCAGGTCGGTCCTGCGCATGGCAGGCCTCCAAGAATTCGTTGCGAAGGGCCTTTTCGACGCGGACGCGAAGCCCAGAATCTTTCCCCGACATGGCCGCGAGTGTAACCAATGGATACACAATCGGAAAGGGCTATTTCTGCGGAAATGGCAGGCGAAACTGCACCTCCGGCATCCAATCGGCGAACGGTTGGCCTCTCGGGTAGAGGCTGGGTTCCAAGGGGAAGGCACTCCCCTTTGGTCGTCTCGATGGGCGAAACCATTGTGCAGGGTCCAAGGGCGGCAGACGCCTTGGTCGTGGTTCAGGGCGCGACAGCCCTGACGGCATCCAATCCGCGAAGGGTTGGGGTATGGGGGAGGAACCGCGAAGCGGCTCCGGTTGGGGAGAGAGAAATCTCCCCGATGGTGCGGAGCTGGCTCAATGCCAGTGACGCGCCACTGCTGGGGATGGAACGGGGGCGCAGCGCCCCTTCCCAAGATAGGCGTGGTACTACCACGCACATCTTGCGGTCAGCGTAAGCCCGTCTTTTTGCGATACGCGCCGTTGCGCTATGGCCCCGCCCTTAGGTGCGGTGACTGCCACACGAGCTTCCTCAATGACAGGAAGGAAGCCGTATGATGATCCACGTTACCAAACTGAACGACCTATCTTTTAACGTCCAGTTTGATCCGGCGATGACCGACGCGCTGAGTGAGGCTTCGGGGTGGAGTTCGCCGGAACGCGCCCTGTATTCCATCCTCGCCGACGCCTTGCTCGGGCCGTCATTCCCTCCGGGCTACCTTGACGATCTTGACGAGGATGTGCCGTTCTAGCCCTCGGCCCTGCGACCACCATTTGCCGATGAAGCCGCAGCAGCCCTGCGGCTTCATTGCGTCTGGGTCTGCGAGCCAAGATACTCCCTAATTCGCGGGAGGCAATTTTCGTCAAAGGATCGGCTCAATATGTTGGTCGGAATCCCTTTCAGCGATCCTCGGCAGAAGATGACCTCTTTCAAGGCCGGAGAAAGCCACAATGCGGACGAGTGGTCTTCGATGCGGCAACCGTTGAGCAAAAGGGTTTCAAGGGACGGAAGCCCTTCTATCGGGAGGAGGCTTTTCACCGACGTATCGGAACAGTCCACCAATCGAAGCTTGCTGGAATTTTCAAGGCCAGCCAACTCTGACACCCGCGTATCTTCACAATGC
>RGVM01000765.1 GCA_010027295.1 Chitinophagia bacterium | reverse complement strand
GCCGGCAGTGTTAGGATTGCCGCCGCCTGCGTCATGCCCGCGCTCACGAGTATGTGGTCCAAGAGCGCGAGCTGTACCCCCTTCTCGCCCGAG
This sequence comes from Chitinophagia bacterium, assembly GCA_010027295.1. Taxonomy (GTDB): domain Bacteria; phylum Bacteroidota; class Bacteroidia; order Chitinophagales; family Chitinophagaceae; genus Pollutibacter. The sequence goes on along the minus strand of RGVM01000765.1, from coordinate 1,167 downwards.
ACGGGGAGCTTGCTGCGGGAGAAGAAACCCTGCTCGAGCGTGGCGCCTGGGCAGCGTGTAAGCAGGGCGTTCTCCAAGTTCAGCTCCCGCCTCCAGCAGTCGAATTGATCAATCGAGGTTCGCAGCGGCTTGAGCGCCGTCGTGAACTTCGCTTCCGGGATGACGTTCAGGTCCCCCAGTACACAGATGTTGTGGCCCAGTTGTTGGTTGAGTTCGACGAGAGGGGTGATGCATTTCCATAATGCCTGTTGCTGCTCCGCCGCACGGATGGAGGAGGTGGCGCCGGACACGCCGTAGACACCGAGTACCAGCGTCCGTCGCCCGCACGCTCCCGCCAGCACAATGCCCGAGATACGTTCCTCGTCCAAGTCCAGTTCGGCTTGTACCTTCTCCGCCATGTCAGTTTGCACGAGCCAAGTCACCGTGCCGTTCCGCCCAAACGCTCTGAAGTGCGCTTGCATGTTCAATTGTTTGACACCTCCCCACAGCGTGTCTTTCGTCACATGGCCCTCGCAGAGACAGGCGATGTGAATGTTCTGTTGCAGCATCGTGTGACATAGGAACCTCAGCTTATCCATGTCCTTCAGCGTGCCGGTCCCCCCACCCGCGTTCCACACCATGACGCGCGTGTTGCTGACCGTAGTCGTGTTCGAGTCCTTGTTCAAGTCCTCCTTCGTGTACTTATTAACCTTAAAGTTGTTATCCAGATTCGGGACGAAGTTTCTGATGTCCCCGATTACGTGGAACGTCGATCCCAAGTGCTGTTTGTCTCGCCTATCAAAGAGCTCCCGGAAGGATCGTTCGAGCTGCTGCGCGCCGAGCGCGCTGTGGACCTGAGGTGCAGGTCCACGCCCGGTGTCAAGGTTCTCCCGCATGGGGTGACCCATGTAGTTGGTTCCCGCGCAGCTCGTGTTGCGCTAGGGCGATGAGCTCCTCCGCCCTCGAGTGTGAGGCCTCGCCTCCGCCCGCGTCCTTCATTGCCTGCAGGGCCGAGCCGAGCGTTTTCGTGACTCCGGCGAAGTCCTTCGCCGCCATCATCCGCGGAGCTGCGGCTAGGGCTTGATCCATCGTTCTGAGGGATTCCACCTCGTGCCATGAGCGGATGAGATGCCCCGGTGTACCGTCAATCAGGTCCCGCAGTGCCTCGGCCGCGTGCACGCTTGACGG
>RGVM01000764.1 GCA_010027295.1 Chitinophagia bacterium | reverse complement strand
TCTGACCGACCGAAATTAAGAGTGGGTTCCATAGAATGGCACCACATACGGCCCCTCGGGAATCACCGCCACGTGCGGATCGTTCGAAACACGGACACTTTTCGCCACTGCCTCCTCCACGCAGTCGATAACCTCGACGCCGGTCAGCAGACGATCCGCCGACGACAGGCCGGGCGCATAAAGATGGACCCTGCCTGCCTGCATCGGTTTCAGCTGCATCTGGGTCTGCCACTCGTCGACATCCGCGAACCTCTTGGCGCGTATCTCGCGCACAAATCCTTCAGGACCCAGACTGATCAGGCGTTTCTGCGCTTCGACGAATTCAGGTGATCCCATGCCCTCCGAACACTCGGACGCGATGATGAGGTGGCCGCCTGGCGCGAGGATCTCGAGGGGGGCCACCATCCCCTTTACTGTCTGGTAATAAGTCTTGTCGAGCGGGTACCCGGCAGCACAGGTCACGACCGTGGAGAAGCGTCTTCCCACCGGAACCCGCGCATGGCTTCGAATGCACTCCACGGCTTCCAGGTGACTGGCGATGATTTCGCCGAAATTCACAAATGAAAGCCTTCGGTGCTCGTCGATGACGGTGTTCACAGCGAGAACGTCGCCAAGCATGTCGACGATTGCCAGTTGTTCCTCATGCAGCGGATTTCCCTCCAGGACGCAGTTCTCGGCGGATGGGTCCGCCATGAAACGGTGGCTGTGGAAGGTGGTGATGGTCTTGGCATGGGCGATGCCAGGTGCGATGACCTTGCGACCACCCGAGTATCCGGCCATGAAGTGAGGCTCGACGAGTCCCGTCGCAATACGGACGTCAGCAGTGACGAAGCGCCGGTCCAGCAAAACGGGTGTCCCGTTCGGAGTGAAACCCAGGTCTACATGATCGTCGTCGCAACGGGCATCGTGGTTCTCGACGCGAACCGTCTCTCGAACCCATCGATCGCCGACCAATTCATCGAGTTCGGCGCCGACATTCGGCCGGTGCAGGCCCGTAGCGACGAGCACGACAATGTTGTCCCGCGGGATCCCCGCATCCAGAAGGGTGCGGACCAGCGGGGGAAGAAGTATCCCGTTCGGAACCGGGCGGGTGATGTCGCAGATGAGAATACAGGCGGACCGCTTGCCTCGCGCAAGCTCCGAGAGGGGGCGGGATCCCGTCGGATTCTCGAGCGCTGCGCTCGTGGCGGCTGCCGCGTCGGGGATGATAGGCATGGCGGGTTTCCGAATGACGGTTACCGCGGTTCCCCGGGGCATTTC
>RGVM01000763.1 GCA_010027295.1 Chitinophagia bacterium | reverse complement strand
ACCAGGTCAACCGCCTCTGCTCGGAAATTGCAGGGAAATACGGATGGGGCTTTGTGAATGTCAATCTGCGGCCCTATTACGCGGAAGGATCCAAAACCATGGGGTTTGAAATCTGCGAACAGTTGGGATGGCGTGGCGCATGTCAGCAGCGTCATCAGCGATATAATGGCAAGGACCCGAAACTTGTATTTGTTTTCCATCTGTGCTTTGAAGTGGTAGGTTCTATTGTTTCGTATACACTGCATGGGCCGGGTCGCCGCCCGACTGGATATATGCCAGCAGGTCCTTTAGCTCCTCCGCGTTCAGTCGGTCGACGAGGTTCGGCAGCATGGACGACACGGTGGACACGCGCGTCCGCAATACATCCTTCTTCGGCAGCTTCCGTGTGACATGCATCGCGAACGGGTTCTGTGCTACCACATACGCGTCCGCATCCTCTCGTATGACCCTTCCCGTGAGCGATCCTCCCTGCCTGAGGAAGAAAATCGTCGAGCCGTACTGGTCCGAGATTGTCTTGCTGGGCTCGAGGATGGCCGTGAGCATGTCGGCATACCCGAACCTTCCCCCTGCCTGTGTGAGGTCGGGTCCCGCCACCCCGCCCGACCCGCGCATGATATGGCAGGAGGCGCAGAGGCTGGAGGCGAACATGGCCTTTCCGTTTTCGAAATCGCGTTTTCCGATACCATCCTTCAGCACCAGCATGGCCTCCTTGACCGACCATGTCCTTCCCGGGCCCTTGGGCTGCCGCATGTCGGCCGACAGGCCCATGGAGGCGTTCTTGCTGACCGCCTCGCCCGACAGTCTCCGATAGGCTTCGATCTTGTCCTTGGGGACATGGGAGAGTGCGAGAATGCGGATGCCCTCGATGAATCCCGCGTAGCTGTAGCCGCCCTTGTGGCGGAAGGCGCTGTCGAACCATCGCATGTACTCCTCCTGGAGCTTCGGTGTCCATCCCTTGCCGGCCTGGCTGAGCACCGTGGCATGCCATGTCCTCTGCAAGGGTGGTACGTTGGCGAGCACGTTGGCGATGGCCATTCCGTAACCGGGGTTCCGGTGGATGAGGTCCGCCGGGTCGGTGAACGTGCCCGCTTCCGTTCCCTTGTCGTTGGAGGTCCTCAGCAGCCGCATGGTCTTCTCCACGGCGCCCGGCGCCTCGAGGTGCACGAGGATCTTGGACAGCGACCGGTCGGTCATCGCATCGCTCGAGGGGTAGATCGCATCGAGCGTGCGCACCAGTTGCAGACGGGTCGCGGGCAAGGG
>RGVM01000762.1 GCA_010027295.1 Chitinophagia bacterium | reverse complement strand
GGGGCCATAAGGGACTGGTGCATCCATAGGAGCTTGTCCAGGGCTAGGAGCGCCTCCCGGTGTTCCGAGTTCAGGACTTGGCCGTGGGGACTTGGTCGGGATTGTACCCACTTCGAAATGAGCCGAATGAGGTCGGCGGGCCCGATACCCGCCGCCGTGAAGAGGTAAGGAGGCAAGTTGCCCGTAACTAGCTCCTTCAGGCCTACCCCCCATCGGCGGCAAGCCTGCCAAGGGCCTGCGTCGTCATTCAAAAAGGCTTTGAGCATCTTGAGCACCTCCTGAACTACTGGGACCTCTGGTTCGTGGTCTGGTAAGTCATCACGGAGCATGCCGACATAAGGAGATGGTTTGAGTAACTCCGAGTCCGAGTCATAGGGGATCCGTCTCAAAAGTGCACTCAGGAGTTCCCGGTGCGCCGAAAGCTGCGGGATATGCGGAGGAAGGATGAACCATTGAAGTGTGCCCTGCGCGCCCCGTAGGCGAATCCTATGGAGGGCATGTGGAGTGGCAAAGCCCGCCTCTCGGGCTGGCCGTGTGATGTCGGCCCAGCGGTCAACCATTGCTTGCTCAGCGTCTGTGGGGGGAACCCCATGCTCAAAGTCGTGGAGAATTCGCCGTCGCAGGCCCTCCCAAGTTTCATGCTCCGGGATGGGCCCGGTGAGATGTAGGGGCAGTGTGACCTGCACCCCGAGTTGTCCTGCAACACGGAGGAATCGCGCTATGGGGCAGGCCCGGGGAAATTTCTCCGCCCGCAACAGGAGGGCCATTTCCGAGGGGACATACGTTCCCAGGTGAAGTGTAAGATTGGCCCATGCCGATTGGGCCTGACGTCGGATATCATCATCAAGGGCCACCAGTTGATGCAGGTGACTCCCAAGTGCTTGAAGTAAAATTACCCGCGGGGCTCGGATTGGGTCACCCCCCAAATCCGGCGGTAAAGTGAAGATGCACGAGGCTGTACCGGGGCTAAGAGTCAGGGCTGCTTTGACATTGGCTACCCATATACTAAGAAGGTGCTCTAGCTGCGCGTCAGTCCAACGGGCCAGGGGGGCCGAGTAACGAAACCGGGCCTCTTGGACCATGGTGACCGCGGCTACGGCCTGATGATACAAATACGGGTGTTTGTGGCAGGCCTTAGAGATGGCCGCAGCGTCTTTCAGGATGTGGTCGATTTCTCCTCTCGTGCTACCCAGGATATTGTAGCGGATGCCTAGATATCGGAAGAACGCATCTGGGGCTAATCTTGTAAGGGGGAGCCCG
>RGVM01000761.1 GCA_010027295.1 Chitinophagia bacterium | reverse complement strand
TGCCACTCAGCATGAGATCGCCGTAGAGCACATGCATCTCCTCCCTGATGGTCAGGGCTGCATGCTACCCCTTCGCGTTACGCCAGGGGAGATTTCCTGCCGCACACAGTTTGCGGAGGTCTGCAGGAATGAGGTGCAAAGCAGATGATTTCAGTGCATAGTTCGTCCGAGCGTAATTCGTGCAGTGCTGTGGTCTGGTCTGGTACCTAGGTTTTCCGGTATTTCTCCGTTCACCATCCCGCCGTTTTGAGCTTGCTTTGCGGGGAGCTTCCCCGTGTATTTCTTGAAGGATGCTCGAAAAATGGCGACCGGTACCGTGAAATGGTTCAACGACGCGAAGGGTTTCGGCTTCATCACACCTGATGGTGGAGGTCAGGATCTGTTCGCCCACTTCTCTGCGATTCAGGCGCAGGGTTTCAAGACACTGCAGGAAAGTCAGCGGGTCAGCTTCGACGTCACGACTGGCCCTAAAGGTCAGCAGGCATCCAACATCCGCGCCGCCGAGTCCTGAGACCGACACTGAAAGCCCTACGTCTCCGAACATCCCTGCGGGCTTGTCGGGAGAAGCCCTGTCAGGGGCAGTGTTTGGCGGGAAGCCCGGCAACGTTCGGGCTTTTTTCATTGCAGTAATCAATTGGAGAACAGATGTCCAAGGAAGAACTCATCGACATGAACGGCGTGGTCACTGACGTCCTACCCGACTCGCGCTTCAGGGTCACCCTGGAGAACGGTCATGAGGTCATGGCTTACACATCCGGCAAGATGCGAAAGCATCACATACGCATCCTCGCCGGTGACAAGGTTTCCGTGGAAATGTCACCTTACGACTTCACGAAGGCACGTATCACGTTCCGGCACATCGAGGGACGCGGTCCCGCTGCTCCTCAGAGACGGGCGCCCTGACGGCAGGCGCCACGCGGCAACTGTCGCGTTACAGGATGGTCTTGCCGCCGTCCGCCAGCCATGCAGCGCCGTGCACGAAGGCAGCGCGATTGCTGACGAGAAACACTGCAACCTCCGCCATGTCTTCAGCCCGTCCCAGGCGCCCCAGCGGAATGGTCGAGAGAACGGCTTTTTCTTCCTCGGCCGCGTCGGGGGCAACCCTGAATTCCGCCCGCAGCATGGGGGTGTCGATCGGCCCCGGACAGAGGGCGTTTACCCGGATCCCGAAGGATGCCGACTCCAGCGCCAGCGCGCGGGTGAAGGCAAGGACTGCACCCTTTGAGCCGCAGTAGGCGGTGTAGCCCGGCTGGGCGACCCA
>RGVM01000077.1 GCA_010027295.1 Chitinophagia bacterium | reverse complement strand
CTCCCATCGCCAGGTGGTTCTGGAGGCTGCCAGGCGTCACCGACTCGAGCGGCCCATCCCTCACACGCAAGTTCCCCATCGCAGGCCTCTACCCCGTTACATTGCAGGTAAGGGGCGCCGATGGCTGCCTCTCGAAACCGGCCATCGACACGGTGCGCGTCTTTGACAGCAAGGCCTTCGCCGGCAAGGACACCCTGGTGGCGGGAGGAGTGCCCTTCCAACTGCAGGGCTCCGGTGGAGTGACCTACCGCTGGGACCCGCCCACCGGACTGAGCAACCCCGACATCCCCAACCCGACCGCCACCCTCACGTCGGACATGACATACGTGCTCACCGCGACCACCCCGGTCGGCTGCCTGTCCACGGACACCATCCACATCCGCGTGTTCAAGGGGCCCGATATCTACGTGCCGACCGCGTTCAGTCCCAACGGCGACGGCCTCAACGACATCCTCCGCGCCTTCCCGGTCGGCGTGCGCTTCCAATACCTGCGCATCTACGACAGATGGGGCGGCCTCGTCTTCTCCACCACCGACCATCGGGTCGGATGGGACGGCACAACGAACGGCAGGAGGACGCCACCGGGCACCTTCGCCTGGTCAACCGAAGGTGAACTCTCCGACGGCAGGAAGCTGTCCCGCAAAGGCACCCTGCAGCTGATTCGCTGAGATGTCCCCTGTCATGGTTTTGTCTGACCCATGACGTACATTAGTCGGACACAACCTTGAAACGATCCACATGACCGATTCCAGACGCCGCTTCCTGCGGCAATCCGCCCTGCTGACGGCAGGATGGGGCGCAGGTCCCCTCATGACATGGCCGGCAGGAGCCCGTACCCGGCGCACGGCACCCTCCGACCGCATCCGCATTGGCGCCATCGGCATCAACGGCATGGGCTGGGCCAACCTCACCGCCATGCTCAAGGCGAACCCCGAGACCGTCTGCACGGCGATATGCGATGTCGATGCCACGGTGGCGGCCAAGCGGCTGGACGAACTCGACAAGAACTTCTCCATGAAGCCGGCCTCCTATGGCGACCATCGCCGCCTCCTCGACAGCGGCGAGGTCGACGCCGTCATCATCGGCACACCCGACCACTGGCACTGCCTCCAGACAATCGAGGCCCTCCAGGCCGGCAAGCATGTCTACGTCGAAAAGCCCGCCGGCAACTCCATCGCCGAAGTGCGGCTCATGGTGGCCGCCCAGAAGAAATACGGCAAGGCCGTCCAGGTGGGCCAGTGGCAGCGCAGCAACGAGCATTTCCGCTCAGCCATCGACTTCATACGCTCCGGCAAGCTCGGACGCATCCGCATGGCCAAGGCATGGGCCTATCAGGGATGGATGAAGAACATCCCCGTCAAACCCGACGGCAAGGCCCCTGAGGGCGTCGACTACACCCGCTGGCTCGGCCCCGCGCGGAAACGCCCCTTCAACCCCAACCGATTCCACTTCAACTTCCGCTGGTTCTGGGACTATGCCGGCGGACTTATGACAGACTGGGGCGTGCACCTCGTCGACTACGCCCTCCTCGGCATGGAGGCCAAGGACCCCATCTCCATCATGGCCACCGGCGGCAAGATGGCCTACCCCGACGATGCCGCCGAGACACCCGACACCCTCGCCACTGTCTATGACTTCGGCGGGTTCGTGATGCTCTGGGAACACGCACAGGCCATCCACAACGGGAACTACGGACGCGACCACGGCATCGCCTACATCGGCAACAACGCCACCCTCGTGCTCGACAGGAACGGCTGGGAGGTCATCCCCGACGAGGGCAGCAAGGAGACCTACGAAAAGGTCAAAAAGACCGATAGCGGCCCCGCACCGCATACCCGGAACTTCATCGACGCCATCAAGAACAACGACCCCTCGCGCCTCGCCGCCCCCATCGAGGCGGGCGCCACCGTCGCAGAAGTATGCCAGATGGGCAATATCGCCTACAAGACGGGCAGGAAACTCAAGTGGGACGCCGCCAGCAGGACCTTCGACGACGCATCCGCCAACGCACTCATCACCCCGACATACCACAACGGATACAAACTCCCCTCGATATGACAACTACACGGAACCTTCTTCTTTGCTCCCTGCTGGCCATCGGCTTCCAGCAGGCGAACGCCCAGGTGATCGACCGCACCAAGGGCGACCCCAAGCTCAGTGAATACTGGGAGCCCGCCGCCCCCGTCGTCACGCCCGGCAGGACAGCCCAGGATGCCCCCAGCGACGCCATCATGCTCTTCGACGGTAAGGACTTCTCCCAATGGGAGGGTACCAAGAAAAAGGATGTCCCATGGACGATCGAGGACGGCGCCATGGTCGTGAAGGGCGGCAGCGGCGGCATCCGCACCAAACGTGGATTCGGCGACTGCCAGCTCCACGTGGAGTTCCGCACCCCCGCCGAAGTCAAGGGCGAGGGCCAGGGCCGCGGCAACAGCGGCATCTACCTGATGGACAGGTACGAACTGCAGGTGCTAGACAACTATAACAACAAGACCTATGTCAACGGACAGGCCGGCAGCATCTACAAACAGCTGCCGCCTCTGGTGAACGCCTGCCGCCCACCCGGCGAATGGCAGACCTACGATATCATCTTCACCGCACCCCGCTTCCACGAGGACGGACGCCTCAAGTCGCAGGCCCGCATCACCGTCATCCACAACGGCGTGCTCGTACAGAACGACGCCACCCTCTGGGGCGGCACCGAATACGTCGGCTCACCGGTCTACAAGAAGCATGGCGACAAGGAACCCATCTTCCTGCAGGACCATGGCAACCCGACGGCCTTCCGGAACATCTGGATACGGGAGCTCTGAGCGGCCGACCCGCTACCACAGCAACATTCGAAGGGCGCCTCCCAAGGGGCGCCCTCTTCGTTTCACTTCACCAGCCGAAGGCTGATGGGATAGCGGTAAGGCCGGTTGTCGCCGGCCCGGATGGCCGCGACGATGCAGAGGACAAAGTCGATGATGCCTGGCACCCACAGGAATAGGATGCCGATCAGCGTGATGAAGAGACCGATGCAGAGGAGGCTCATCGTGATCTGGAAGTTGAGTGCCGCGCGGGCGTGCTCGGCCAGGTAGGGCGACTCGTCGCGCTTGGCCAGGTACACGACCAGCGAGGGGATGATCCAGAAGAAAATGGACAGTACATGTACAAGGATCGCCCAGGTGCGCTCATCCCCGGTGGGGACGTAATCGGGACTGATGCGGCTTTCGTTCGTCATGCCATGGTTTGTGTCGTGTATATACCGAATCAGGCATGAAACGAAGGGCCTCGTCCGCGGGTCGAGAGCAAAGCCCGTTCAGGCCTTCTGTGCCGCGTTCCGATGCATATCCTCCAGCAGGGAGTGGATTTCATCCATCGTCCTCACGTTGTCGAAGACCAGGGTGAAATGCCGACCGGTCTGCTTCAGGCGCCCCTTGTTGGTGGCCGTCTGGAGATAGGCGAGGATGGACTGGAAGAGCGGCGACTCGAAATAGGGCGAGTCGGGGTTCCCCACGAACCAGCAGCGTAGCGTGTCGAGCTTGAGGGTGAGCCGTTCGAAGCCGAGCGCTACCCCCAGCCGCCGGCAGCGGACGGTGGTGAAGAGGTCCTCCACGCAGGCAGGCACGGGACCGAATCTGTCCTCCAGCTCCCGGTGGAAGGCCTGCAGGTCGTCCTCGCCCTCGCAGTTGTCGAGGCGGTAGTAGAGGGCCAGCCTTTCGGTTATGCTCTCGACATAGTCGTCGGGGATGAGGATCTCCAGGTCGGTGTCGATGGTGCAGTCCTTCACGAAGTCCTCCTCACGGCTGATCTCGTCCTTGAAGACCTCGCGGAACTCGGTGCGCTTCAGTTCGCGCACGGCCTCGTCCAGGATCTTCTGGTACATCTCGAAGCCGATCTCGACCATGAAGCCGCTCTGCTCGCCGCCGAGGATGTTGCCGGCTCCGCGGATGTCGAGGTCGCGCATGGCGATCTGGAAGCCGCTGCCCAGCTCGCTGTGTTGTTCGAGCGTCTGGAGTCGCTTGCGCGAGTCGGCCGGCAACAAGCCGATGGGCGGCGCCAGCAGATAGCAAAAGGCCTTCCGGTTGCTGCGGCCCACCCGGCCGCGCAGCTGGTGCAGGTCGCTCAGCCCGAAGTGATGCGCGTTGTTGATGATGATGGTGTTGACATTGGCGATGTCGACGCCGCTCTCCACGATATTGGTGCAGACGAGCACATCGTAGCGGCGGTCGATGAAGTCGAGGATGCGCTCCTCGAGGTCGTGCCCCTCCATCTGTCCGTGGGCGTAGCCGACGGACAGGTCGGGGCAGAGTGCGGAGATGATGCCGGCCATCTCGGCGAGGCCCTGTACCCGGTTGTGGATGAAGAAGACCTGCCCGCCGCGCTCCGTCTCGAAATAGATCGCTTCCCGGATGAGGTCCTCCTGGAAGACGCGGACCTCGGTCTGGATGGGCTGTCGGTTGGGGGGCGGCGTGTTGATGACGCTTAGGTCGCGCGCGCCCATGAGGCTGAACTGGAGGGTCCGTGGGATGGGTGTGGCGGTCAGCGTGAGGCAGTCGACCTCGGTCTTCATCGTCTTGATCTTCTCCTTGTGCCCGACGCCGAACTTCTGCTCCTCATCGATGACGAGCAGTCCCAGGTCCTTGAATTTCACATCCTTTGCCAGCAGGGCGTGGGTTCCGACGATGATGTCGACCTCGCCGGCCTCGAGGCGCCTGAGCGTCTCCTTCTTCTCCTTGGCCGACTTGAAGCGGTTGATGTAGTCGACTGTCACGGGGAAGTCGCGCAGCCGGTCCCGGAAGGTCTTGTAGTGTTGGAAGGCAAGGATGGTGGTGGGCACCAGCACGGCCGCCTGCCGGCCGTCGAGGCAGGTCTTGAAGGCGGCGCGGACGGCCACTTCCGTCTTGCCGAAGCCCACGTCGCCGCAGATGAGGCGGTCCATCGGATGCGGACTCTCCATGTCCCGCTTCACATCGGCCACCGCCTTGCCCTGGTCGGGCGTATCCTCATAGAGGAAGGAGGCCTCCAGCTCCATCTGCATGTAGTTGTCCGGGGTGTGCGGGAAGCCCGGACTGGTCTTACGTTCCGCGTAGAGTTTGATGAGGTCGAAGGCGACCTCCTTGACGCGCGCCTTAGTCTTCTCCTTGAGCTTCTGCCAGGCGTCGCTCCCGATCTTGCTGACCTTGGGCACGTGTCCCTCCTTGCCGCTGTACTTAGAGATCTTGTGGAGGGAGTTAATGTTGACGTAGAGGATGTCGTTGTCGCGGTAGAGGATGCGCACGGCCTCCTGCTGCCGACCTCCCATGTCGACCTTCTGCAGGCCGCTGTAGACGCCCACGCCGTGCTCGATGTGCACTACATAGTCGCCTGGCTGCAGGTCCTTCAGGGCCCGCAGCGTGAGGGCCTTGCTCTTATTGTAGGCCTGCTTGACCTTGTACTTGTGGTAGCGCTGGAAGACCTGGTGGTCGGTATAGCAGATGACCTGGTGCACCTCGTCGATGAAGCCCTCGTGGATGGCGACGGGCACGGGGATGGCGGGGATCTCGGCGCTGAGGTCGGTGAAGATCGAATGGAGGCGCTCCAGCTGGCGCGGGTTCTCCGCGAACAGGTGGATGGCATATCCCTTCGACACCCAGTCCTGCAGGTCCTTGATCAGGAGGTCGAACTTTCGGTTGAAGGCGGGTTGCGGCTTCGTGCGATACGACTCCTCCAGGTCGGATCCCGGCAGCGAGGCCCGGAAGCCGAAGGAGACGACATGCCTGTCGGCGAAGCCTGCCTCCAGGGTGGCGGCATCGGTGAAGCCTTCGGGGCCGGTCTCGGCCTTGAGGACGTCCTCCTCGTCACCCGCAGCGGGCTCGGGAACATGCCGGGCATGGAATATGCGGATGGCCTCCTCCTCGTCGGCCCAGCGCTCCAGCATGAGCGCCCAGTCCCTCACCCAGAGGACGGTATTCCCTGGCAGGAAGCCGGGAAGGGTCGTCTTGACGGCGCCCTCGAAACGCAGCTCGAGATTGGGGATGATGCTCACCTGCAGCAGCTTCCGCTCGCTGAGCTGGGTCTCTGGGTCGAAGATGCGGATGGAATCGACTTCATTGCCGAAGAGCTCCAGGCGGTATGGCCGCTCGTTGCCGAAGGAGTAGATGTCGAGAATGCCGCCACGCATCGCGAACTGACCCGGCTCGTAGACGAAATCGGTGCGGCGGAAGCCAAGCCCCACGAATCGCTCCATCAGTCCGTCGACGTCGAGGGTGTCGTTGACCTTAATCTGCAAGGTGTTCTTCGAGAGCGTATCAGCCATGACCACCTTCTCGAGCATCGCCTCCGGGTAGGTCACCATGACTTTCCGGTTCCCCGGCGCGGAGAATCGGTTGAGGGCCTCTGTGCGCAGCATCACATGGCTGCTGTTGAGGACGGCGTAGTTACGCGCGGCCTTGAAGGAGGAGGGGAAGTAGAAGAGGTCCAGCGCACCCGTCAGGCTCTCGAGCGTGTTATGGAAATAGGCTGCCTCCTCCGCATCGTTGCAGACGACGACGTGGTTGAGCCGATCTGCGCCGGCGTAGCCGGTGACAGCGGCGAAGACGAAGTCGGCAGCGCTACCGGTCAGGCCGGAGAGCGTGACACGATGGGGAAGCGGCTCCGAGAGGGCTTCCGCCACCCTTGCCGTACGCGGATCGCTGCGGTAGCGCTGCAACAGCGGATCGAGGTTGGAGGCCGTCGGGTGGGCGATTTCCTGTGTGTCCATCTGGTTCGGGCCCTCAAAGATACAGGGCTCCGCATCGACATGCACGCCGGCATGGCATGTCTCAGCCTTTTCTTATATTTATGGCAACCGGCCTCCACCATGGGAAAGCATCACTACACCCGAATCTGTCTGGCAATCGGAACTGCCACGACCGCCATACTGGCATCCCTGCTCCTGACAGGCAAATCGGACGGTGGGGCTCGCATTCCAAGACGGTCCGCCGTATTCCAGGAAGGCCGAGTGGAAGCGGAGGGCGGCATCCGCAGGTCTTTGCGGGAATGGAAGATGATGCGCGACCCCGCCACGGGAAGGATTCCCGAAGGCATCCGGGCCCTGGAGATGCAATGGGTGCGCGACATGCCCGTCCGAGGAGACCTCTCCCAGGGAGGGAGCACCCTCACCGGTACGGCCGTCGCCAACACCTACGTACCCGTCGGCCCCTCGCTCTATGGGGGACGGACGCGCGGCTTCGCCTTCGATACCCGCTACAATGGCACTACCAACCGCATCATGCTCGCCGGAGGCATCAACGGTGGCATCTTCCGGAGCGTCAACGGAGGCCAGAGCTGGACCTTCGTGCACCCTGCCAACGAGGTGCGCAGCCTCTCCTGCCTCGCACAGGACCCGCGGCCCGGCTTCCAGGACACCTGGTACGCCGGCACCGGGGAATCGGACGGCGTATCGGCGGCCGGCATCGGCAGCTTCGTCAGCGGCAACGGCATCTTCAAGTCCACCGACAACGGCCTCACCTGGTCCAAGCTCGCCTCCACGGCCGATGACAACCCCACCACCCTCAACTTCTTCGACCTCGTCACGCGCATCGCCGTACACCCAACTACCGGACACGTGTACGCCGCCATCCAGCAGCGCATCGTGCGCTCCACCGACGGCGGGGCGACCTGGGCAACCCTCCTGGGCTCCCCCACCAACACCAACAACTTCCGCGGTCAGACGGATGTCATGATCAACAAGACGGGCTCCCGCCTCTTCGCCGCCTTCTCCGGCAGGAACCCCGACCGGGCCTTCGCCGGCGTATGGACCTCCACCACCGGCAACGCGGGCGACTGGTCGCGCATGGCGGGTGGCCTGAACGGACAGACGGACTCCATCCCCGGCTGGCGCGCCTACAACAACGCCAGCCTCAATGCTGACGGGGAATTCGGCGCCGGATGGGGTCGCATCGCCTTCGGACTCGCGCCCTCCAACCAGGACCTCATGTACGTCCTTGTCATGAACGCCCTCAGCGCCGCCGACGGAAAGGCCGAGGCCGACCTCTTCCGCTGCGACATGGGTGGCTTCCCGGCCTTCACCTGGACCAACGTCTCGGCCGGCCTCACGGCCAAGGCACAGGACGGCACCACCGTCGACGACACCTGGTACGAAGGACAGTTCGGCTACGACATGGCCGTAGCCGTGCATCCCACCCAGCCGAACATCGTCTTCCTCGGAGGCGTCAACCTCTACCGCTCCACCAACGGATTCTCCACGGCGGCCAACTCCACCTTCATAGGCGGATACTCTTCGGACACCTATGACGACCCCGACTTCCTCAGCCATCCGGACATCCACCAGATAGGATTCGACCCCAGCAACCCCAACCGCATGGTCGTAGCCTCCGACGGAGGCCTCATCTACACCGACAATGCCACCGCACCCAGAGTCCTGTGGGCGAACCTAAACAACCAGTACCAGACCTTCCAGTACTACCACGTCGGCATCGACCCCGTCCCCGGAACACGCAACTACCTCGGCGGGGCGCAGGACAACGGCACGTCCTTCCGAGATGTGTCGGGCATGCTCGCAGGAGTGCTCCCCGACTCAAACGACCACTACTCGCTGATCGGCGGCGACGGCGGACAGGTGGGCATGTCGTCCAAAAACGCCCAGGGAAGGCAGTTCCTCTACGGAGGCTATCAGAACGGCAACATCTACCGCGTGAAACTCTTCCCTCCCTTCGACAACAGCTTCTACACCTACATCAAGCCCGCCAATGCCGGTGACGGCGAGTTCGTCACCTACTTCCACCTCGACGAGGACAACACCGAGAACCTCTACTTCGTGAGCACGGACACCATCTTCCGCACGACCTCGGCCTCCACCGTCACCCA
>RGVM01000760.1 GCA_010027295.1 Chitinophagia bacterium | reverse complement strand
TGAAGCGCACCTGGACCGACTCCCCGGGCAGCAGGTCGAAGTAGTTGTCGGAGAAGAAGCCCGCACATTCCGGGAAGTCGAGATAGACGTTCTTGGCGAGGCGTTCGCTGGACACGAAAACGACGTAGCCTTCCCCGCTGTCGTCGGGCAGGACCGCCGTTTTGAGGCCCGGGTCGGACGGTAGCTTCAGGTGTTTCACCGGCTGGAAATAGACGAGGTTGCGGTGCAAGGTATCGTTGCCCTCGCGCAGGGCCATCTCCAATACGCGCTCGGTACCATTTTTGCCGTTGCGCAGCTCCCCGGTGGGGATGGCGGCGGCGAGCACGGAGCCGTTGTCGGGTATCCTGAGCGGGATGCTGCGGGTATAGAGGGTTTTTCCGTCAAAATCCAGTACGCGCAGGTCGAGATTCAGGTTGAGCTCGCGCGGCAGGTCGGAGACGACCTGGATGCGGAACTCGTTGTCTTTTTCCTGGGCGGAGACCGTCACCGGCGAGAAGGCGTTTTTGATAAAATAGTGGGTCGCCTTCCAGCGCTGGTAGTAGTCCATGCCCGACCAGGAAGCGACGGGCCAGCAGTCGTTGATTTGCCAGTATAGGGTGCCCATGTTGTGGGGTTTGGCGGCGCGGTGTGCTTCTACGGCCATTTTCATGCCCTCCGCTTGCAACACCTGGCCCACGTAGAGCATCTGGGCGAAGTTTTGGGGCACCTGGTACATGTCTTTCATATAGCTGCGGATGCGCAGGTTGCCGATACCGCTGCGTTGGTGGGCTGCCATGACCTCCGACTCGATGTCCCAGTCGCCCGGTTCGGTATAGGCTTTGACGGTGCGCAGTTCCGGGAAAGACTGGAACCCATACTCGCTCATGAAGCGGCCGATGTGGTTGTAGAAATCGCTGAACGGGTGTTCGCCGTGCCAAACGCCCCAGTAGTGGATGTCCCCGGCCTGGGTGTCGCTGCTGGCATGGTCGCCGTCTTTGAAATACGGCGAAGAAGGCCAGTAGAAGATGCCCGGGTGGTGTTGCCCGACCACTGCCGGCAGCATCTGGTGGAACACTTTGTAGTAGGCGTCCCAGATGTATTGGCGTTGTGTTTTGTTGTACTGTTGCTTCCAGCCCCAGCCCTTGAACTCGTCGAAGTTGGCCCAGGCGATGTCTATTTCGTTGTTGCCGCACCAGAGGGCGATGCAGGGGTGGTTGCGCAGCCGCCGGACGTTATAGACGGCTTCCGCTTCGACGTTTTCGAGGAACTCCTGGTCGCCCGG
>RGVM01000759.1 GCA_010027295.1 Chitinophagia bacterium | reverse complement strand
TGTTGCGAAGGAGCGCCGCGATGGTCATGGGGCCGACGCCGCCCGGCACGGGCGTGATATGGCTGCAGCGGGGCGCCACAGAGTCGAAGTCCACGTCTCCGCGGATGGCAAAGCCGGATTTCCGGTCCGGGTCAGGTACCCGGGTGATGCCTACGTCCACGACGACAGCGCCCTCCTTCACCATGTCTCCCGTGAGAAAGCCCGGCTTTCCCAAGGCCGCCACGATGATGTCGGCTCCCAGGCAAAGTTCCTTCAGGTTCCGCGTGTGGGAATGGCACAGGGTCACGGTGCAGTTGCCGGGGTAGTCGTTCCGGCTGAGCAGGACGCTCATCGGCCGACCCACGATGTTGCTGCGGCCGATGACGACGGCGTGCATGCCCTTCGTCTCGATGCGGTAGTGTTCCAGCAATAGCAGGATGCCGTAGGGTGTGGCGGGGAGGAAGGCAGGGAGACCCTGTACCATGCGTCCGACCGATTCGGGGTGGAACCCGTCGACGTCCTTCTCGACGCGGATCGTCTCGATGACCCTCTGCTCGGAGATATGTCCGGGCAGCGGTAGCTGAACCAGTATCCCGTCGATATCGGGGTCTTCGTTGCAGGCGCGGATGTGTTCCAGCAACGTCTCCTCGGCGACATCTCCCGGTAGCCGCACCAGCGTGGAGCGGAAGCCCACTTCTTCGCAGGCTTTCACCTTGGAGGCGACGTAGGTCTGGCTGGCACCGTTGTCACCCACCAGTATGGCGGCCAGATGGGGCGTCTTTCCACCGTTGCCGACGTGTTTTTCCACGAGGGCGGCGAGGTCTTTCCTCACTGCCAGCGACACTGACTTTCCATCCAGCAACTGCATCCCACAAAGGTACCGACGTGGAAAATGCAGCCCAAATGCGTGGATCCCCACTTGGGGCCGTCATGCCACGGGGCGGAAATTTGTGGGTGTGAAGAAGATGCTGCGAAACCTCGGGCTGCTGTGGTTGTCCCCTTTGCCGCTGTGTGGACAGTCGCTGGTCAGCCTACCCCAGTTCGGACTCCCATCGACGGCGGCGGTGGCGGGCATGGCCGACGATGCCTTCGGCTGGACGGCGCAGCCGGGCGCACGTTTGCCGAAGCGTTTGACCATGGCCGGCCTGCGATGCCTGCGGCTATCGGTGGAGGGGGCACCCGTGGCCCTGCAGGTGGCACTGGTCGTGCCGGCGGGACCGGGCCGTATCTCCCTGCAGGGCTGGCATGCGGGCACGTCGGCCCTCAGAGAGATCATGACCTC
>RGVM01000758.1 GCA_010027295.1 Chitinophagia bacterium | reverse complement strand
ATCGCTGGTGTACACGATCGTATCGACGCCAGCGAACCCGTCGGCGAAGACCTCCCATGCACCATAGGGCCTGCCATCGCGAAAAGGCACAAAGCAGACGAAGTAACCGGCCTGAGGGTAGGGCGACCGGTTGGTGGACCCGTGGAAGGCGATGAAGGCGCCGTTCCGGTATCGCTCCGGAAACTGTGTTCCGCGGTAGAACAGGATGTCGTTGGGCGCCCAATGCCCGGGGAAGCCCATTGCAGGGAGGTCGAGCGAGCTGTCTGCCGCGAGCGTCTCGCCATCGCCACCGTACTCGGGTGCGACCATGTTGGCATTCTTGCGCTGGTCGTAATAGGCATAGGGCCATCCGTAGTCATCCCCCTCACGGATCACCAGCAACTCCTCGGCCGGGAGGATGGCGTTCTGCCAGGGCGTGTACCTGTCGGGCCAGAGCATGTGCAGGTTGTCGCGACCATGCTGCATGGCGTACAGATTCCCGTCTGCAGGGTTCCAGGCGATGCCCACGACACTTCGGATGCCCGTCGCCATCCGTACGCCGTCGCGCTGCGTAAGCCCTGTGCGGTCGGCGGGGAAACGCCAGATACCGCCATGCACCTCCCGCTCCGGACAGGGACGGAGTCCCGGCGACCCGGGCGTGCCGCCCGGGGTGACGGAGATGTCGGAACAGGCATTGGAGGGCGCTCCAAAGGGAACATACAGGTTGCCCTTGTCATCGAAGGCCACCGGCTTGGTGATGTGCCAGTGGGATCCGTGGGGATGGTCGTCCTTCAACACCGTCTCGACAGGAGAGCTAGGGATCAGCTCTCCCGGCTTCAGCTTCTGCCGGTAGACGACGAGCTCGGAACTGTAGTAGAGATAACCCTTGTGTATCCGCATCTCGGTGGCCAGGCTGCCGTCGTTGGGATAGTCCCCGAAACGCACGATGCTGTCGGCCCTTCCATCGCCGTCGGTATCCCGCATGGCGAGGTTGCCGGAGTCACCTTTTGACAGCCTCAACTTGACGTATATATCGCCATTGTCGTTCACGGCAAGATGCCGGGCCGGACCCGTGCTGTCAACCACCACCAGGGCGCCGAAGCCGTCGGGTAGGAAAAGTCCTCCGTTGTCCGCGTCGGGCCTCACACCCCGGGTACGGCATGCACCCAGAAAAATGACGATGGCCAAAGTGGCTGAGGCAGAAAGCATCATCAACTGTCTCATGGCAATGGATCGTTTCGTTCGATTCTTTTTCCTAAAGCTAGGTATCCTCGGTTTTGAGAACTCCCCCAGGTTCTG
>RGVM01000757.1 GCA_010027295.1 Chitinophagia bacterium | reverse complement strand
GGCGCGCAGGAAGCGGGCCTCGGCGGTGCGGACGTTCTTGACGGAGTCGGCCATGCCAACCACGGCAGGGGCACGTTCCACCGCGGCGTTGCAGCGGTTGATGTTCCGGTAGATCAGGTCCCAGAGCACCTGCACCTCGCCCGATGAGGAGTTGAGACCGATGTCATAGGTGTCGAAGTTGCTGCCCGACTGCGTCGTCTGGGAGGGGAAGAACAGCGTGCCCGACCAGCCTCCTGCGGAGAACATGTCGGTGCCGTTCAGGGTGATGACGCGCTGCTGGGTGATATCCCGCAGCAGCGGGTAGCAGGAGATGACGAGGCCATCGTATCCCGTGGCGGTGTTGTAGTAGTTGTCTGTCGTGCGGTTGGACGGATTGAACTCGTCGAGGAAGTTCTTCTTGCATCCCGTCATGGCGAAGGCAGCGGTGGCGATTGCCAGGGCCCAGTATCCTATATGGTAGCGTTTCATGTCTTCAGTTTTATGTCCGTGTTCAGAAACCTATGCTGGTACCGAAGGCGACGGTCATGCTGGGGACGTCGTCGATGTAGGTGTTGGAGTTGTACTCGGGGTCCATCCCGTTGAACCGGGTCCAGTACTTGGGGTTGAGGACCTGGAAGTAGAGCCTGGCCCTCTCGATACGGGCCTTGTCGAGCACTTTCTTCGGCACGGTGTATCCGAGCGTGAGGTCGACGAGCCTCAGGAAGCTGGCGTCCTCGTAGCTGCGGGCGCCGCGGAAGGGTTGCGGCACACCGGGCCCGTAAAAGGTGTTGATGGGATTGTTCTTCGTCCAGTAGTCGAGGACCATGTGGTTGTAGCGGCCGCCGGTGTATTCGCCCATGGTGCCGTCGAGCATGCCGTTCTTGAACATGGTGCCGTTGCGGTAGTACATGAGGAAGGAGAGGTCGAAGGCCTTGAAGGATACCCGGTTGGTCATACCCATGGTGAAGTTGGGCAGTTGGGAGCCGAGCCATACGCGGTCGTCGATGCCGGTGGAGTTGGTGATCCTGCCGTCCTTGTTCTGGTCGACCACCTTGACGGAGCCGGGGAACTGGCCGTAGGTACGGGCGGCGGCGCTGTCCGCCACCTGCCAGATGCCGTCGAACTTGTAGTCGTAGAAGGAGCGGACGGGCTTGCCTACGAAGAGCGAGCTGCCGATGATCTGGCTCACCCCGTTGGCGAGGGCCTCGATGCGGTTAATGTTCTTCGAGAAGTTGACGGAGGTCGTCCAGCTGAAGTTGCGCGTCTGGATGTTCCGTGTGTTGAGCATGATTTCGATGCCCTT
>RGVM01000756.1 GCA_010027295.1 Chitinophagia bacterium | reverse complement strand
TCCATCTGTTCCACCCGGGCTGCCGAATCGCGGTTCCGGATGACAAATCGGAGATGGGTGATGGTCCGGCCCGTCCGGGCAGGCTCGCAGACGAACCGGAGATCGGACATCTCCTCCAGTTTCTTCCGAGCCGGGGTGATCACGCTGCGCAGGAGTTCCCGGGTCTCTGTGTACTTCCCCTCGAGCCCGAACTGCTGGCGGAACTTCTGCAGCGGTATCGGAAAGACCTCCTTGTCCTTCCAGTGCGAGAGCAGTTCGTAGAGGCGCATCGTATGGGTCTGGTCCAGTTCGGTGAGCACGCGCTGCGAAAGACGGGTCCAGCCATGGCCGGGTTGGATGAGCTCTTCCACCACCGCCTTGTGCACCCAGACGCGGACATCCCTTCGGTACCGCGAAATCTCCACGCGGTCGATCAGCCGGAGGATGGTGCCCTCCGACAGGGCCTGGCCTTTCCGACCCCGGACGGCCGGCAGTTGGATCGGGATCTCGCCCGAGGCGAGCTGCTGCAGGGCTTCCCGGATTCGGTGGTGGTTGTTCGCCTGACGGACCAGGCTGCGATAGGGAAGCGAGAGGCAGAGGGAACGCTCCGGCGTGCGGAACCGGTCGAGCTGTCCCGGGAGCGATCCCCGTTCCAGGGCAGTGATCTCCTCCTGCAGCTGGGCCAGGATACCGGTCAGGACCCGCTTTTGGTATACCGTAAAATCCCAACGGGCCATGGTGACCCGATACGGCTGACGCATCATGCCCCAGTCCGGTTCCGGCCCGGGGAAGGGTGGGATCGGCTCAGTCGGCCCGCTGGGTTCCTGCATCCCCGGTCTTCTGGAACGGTTGGTGGATGTGAGGGTGGGTGATCAGGTGCTCCCCGGTCACATCGAAGATCAGGTTCTGGATCTCGTGCATCCAGCGCACCCGATGGAGTTGGGGTCCTATATGCAGCTGGGTAAGTCCCCGGGGATGGATCACGGAGAGATAGACCCGGCGCTTGCCCACGGGGAACCATTCCCGGTGGGGGATCCCGTAGCGGTGGAGCGTCGCCGCATCGATGGGAACCCCGATGATGTCGTGTTCTTCCCGGAAGAGCGTCTCCTGGAGCAGATGCACCAGGCAGGGCTCGAGCATCAGCACGAAATCCGGATGTTCGGGCTGATCGGCCGTGGCGACCAGGTTGCCGAGCCGGAGGGCGGTGGCAGGCATCATGGATGGGGGTGTTTGATCGTGGTTGACATGGGTTGTCGGCCTTTGCTGGAAACGGTACGGCCGGTTGGAGGAGCCGACGGAGGCAGGGTGAC
>RGVM01000755.1 GCA_010027295.1 Chitinophagia bacterium | reverse complement strand
ATGGCGACGAGGGCGATCGCGACAGGCACAAGGAACCGTACGCTGAGCAGTCCGCGGTTGCGCAGGTTGTCGCGGAAATAGCCGGAGAAGAAAGACAAGCCACCTACGAAGAGGCAGAGTCCTCCGAGCGACCTTGCCCCGTTGAACAGGTTGAGGATGCCGATGCCCATCAGCAGGAGCCCGCCCGTCCTATCACGGTGGTCCGATTGCAGCAAGCCGGCCGCCACGGTAGCGGCCAGCGTGAGGGCAGGTCCGTAGCCAAATTTCCATTCTATCAGGTATTCATTCATTTGCCTCTGGCTGGCTAGACCAAGGGAGAGTGCATAGCCCAGGAAGAAGGCGACGATCCGGTCGGCCCTTCCGCGGGCCACAGACGCCAAAGCGGCCGTATTGACGGCGAAGAAGGCCAGTCGTGCCCAACCACGATAGAAGTCGACAGGCTGTGTATGATTGACCATATCGGAAAGCACCTGCATCGACAGATACGCGGCCCAGGCCATCATGACGGTTTTCAGTAGGCTGTCAGCCAGCAGCACGTCCCAGACCTTTCTACCGTTCAACAGTACATAGCCCAGCGTAAGCAGCTCGGATAGCGTCAACACCCCCACCAGGTCGAGACGGAAGAAGACCAGGAAGCCTGCCAGGAAGAGAAAGAGCTGTGAGGGGTAGATGTTCATGTCAGGCGGAGAGGAGTTGTTCATAGACTTTCACTACACGCGACGCATACTGGTCCTGACGATAGGTATCGCGTACATGCTCGGCGTTCCGGGCACCGATGGCAACGAGTCCGGCACACGAGTCGAAGGTTTCTTCGAGCACTTTGGCGAGTGAGGCGGCGGATCCCGGCTCGGTGAGCCTGCCCTGCACGCCGTCTTCCACAATCGAACCGGCATGGGAGGTGGTGACCACATGGCAACCCGAAGCCAGCGCCTCGAAGACGACCCTGGCGGAGCCTTCCATCCGGCTGGGGAACACGAAGTTTGTGAATTGGACCATCGTTTGGGCGAGCGATTCCCTATCGAGGAATCCGAGATACCGGACCCTTCCGGCATGGCGCCTGCAGAAGCCGTCCCAGCGAGCGACGGCCTCGGGCTCTATGCCGCCGGCGACCGTCAGCGTCCAGGGATGGCGCTGCAGCCCATCGAGTGCATCCATCAGTTCGAAGGCGCCCTTCCGTTCGCCGAAGCCCCCGCAGAACAGCAGATCGGTCGCAGGCCTTCTTTCCTTCACAGCTGCCAGCGCCTTGTCAGAGGCCTCCAGGAATCGCGCGTCGACGCCCCAGTAGACGAC
>RGVM01000754.1 GCA_010027295.1 Chitinophagia bacterium | reverse complement strand
GAACGGCGGCATTCCAGTCTGGACTGATGTTTTGGGTATGAAGTATGCCCACCTGCTGCATCTCGGCAACACGGGTAACGCGGCAAGGTCACTCCTCTTCTCGCCCATCATGAAGGGCGGCTGGGATCCTGGATTCCACGCATTCGACCCCTTCGCCTTCACGATCGCCGAGACGCGTTTCATGAACACCACCAAGCCATTCACTGAGATGACCTACCTCGTAGGTAGCAAACTCGAGCAGCAGGTGGGCATACTTCATACCCAAAACATCAGTCCAGACTGGAATGCCGCCGTTCAGTTCAGGCTAGTCAACTCGCCGGGCCTCTACAACTCGCAGAACACCAACCATTCCAACATCCGCTTCAACAGCCACTATACGAGCCGCGACAGGCGTTACGGCGTCTTCCTGATCGCCATCAAGAATGGCCTGCAGTCGGCCGAGAACGGCGGTATTGAGAACGACAGCTTCGTCGTCAACCGCAACCAGGCCTTCACGCGCGACCGCTTCAACATCCCCACCCGGATGGCTGACAGCGTATTCACTACGCGCAACTTCTTCACCGTGAAACTCAACACGGGCAACCGCTACGAAGAGAGTCTGCTGCTGCTTCGCCAGCAGTACGACTTCGGGAAGAAGGACTCTGTGGTGACGGACTCCACCGTCACGCGTTTCTTCCTGCCCAGGCTCCGTGCCGAACACACCCTAAGATTCGACCGGTACAATTATCGCTTCCTGGACATCCAGGCCGGGAACGACAGCCTATACTACAAGGAACGCTACGGGTTCGCAAGGGTGCAGGATACCCTCGAGTACTACGACCGCTGGCGGGTAATGTCCAACGACTTCTCCCTGATCCAGTTCCCCGACCCGCGCAATCCCTTGCAGTTCCTGAAGGCGGGCGCCACCCTGGAGGCCTTCCAGGCCGACCTCTCGGCCAGATCCGAACAGTTCCAGGCGCTGTCCCTTCACGGCGAATACCGCAACCGGACACGCAACCGGAAATGGGACATGCTGCTCTCCGGAAACTTCCATCTGGCGGGCCGTTTCGCCGGAGACTATGCCGCCGAAGCCCGGGTACGCACCCTCCTCGGCACCCGGCTGGGGTTCCTCGAACTGGGCTTCCGAAATGCCAACCGAAGTCCCTCGATGCTCTTCCAGGGACAGACATCCTTTCCCATTAACGCACCCGCATCCCCCGCCCGTGAAAACAACACGCAGCTCACGGCCCTGCTCGAGTTGCCGACCCTCCACACCCGGATGAGCGCCGACTATTTCCTGCTATCCAACTA
>RGVM01000753.1 GCA_010027295.1 Chitinophagia bacterium | reverse complement strand
CGTGACCGTCCTGGGGAATCACGAGGCGATGCTCCTCCTGACGGACAAGATCCTCGAGGAAGACTGGGACATCTCGGTCGGCAGGCCACTGCTCCTTGCCCGGAACCAACTCACGGCCAAAGAGCTGGGTTGGGTGAAGGATCTGCCCCTCACCGTGGATCTCGATCCCATCACCCTCTCCCATGCCTCGCTCAACGAACCGGCGGAGTTCCACTACCTGCACGATCAGACCGAGGCCGAGGCCCACTTCGCGGCCCAGCGAACCTTCATCGGGTTCAACGGCCACACCCACGTCCCGGTGCTCTGGGAAGAGAACCCCGGGGACTTTTCCTGCCGGGCCCTGGACACGGGGGAAAAGCCCGTGCGTCTCAATCCGGAGAAGCGCTACACCATGAACGTCGGATCGGTCGGCCAGCCACGCGACAACGATCCCCGCGCCTCCTACGTCCTCTACGACCATGAGTCGATGGTGCTCCTGCACCGTCGGGTTCCCTATGACCTGAAAAAGGCCCGCGCCCGCTTCAAAAAGGCCGGGCTTCCCGCTCACAACGCCAGCAGGCTGGCCAAGGGGGAATAGAGGGATGGTCAGTTTCAAAGAATGTTTCCAAAGCGACACATCCTGACCACGGGACTTCCTGATCTTGCATCCGCCACCATCTTGGCCGCGCAGTCAGACCACCATCAACACAGCACCACCCATGACCAACACCACCCAAATGGCAGTTTCTCTTTCTGGGTGCCAATCAGGACGCCAGGATGAATATCGAGCGGGATAGCAGCGTCACCTTCTTCCAGCGCGATGGAAGCAGCCGCAGCGCCCTGAGAGCAGTGGCGTCATCGGTGCACTTCAGCAAGTCGGTCCGAGAGCGTCCCTCGTGGAGCAAAAAGAAATCCCTCACCGAGCTCTATGCCGAAGAGGAGGCCAAGGCGGATCCCGGCAAGTAATCCTCCGTAAGCAGACAAGGCCGGACGGTCCCCATGAATTTGGGTGATCGTCCGGCTTTCGTTTCTTATCAGGGCATAAAAAGGGGATCACCCCCCGGCAATCGCTGGGACGATGGAGATCACGTCAGCGTCATTGACGGGTGTCTTTCTTTCTTGGAGGAAGCGGACGTCCTCGTCGTTGACGAAGATATTCACGAACCTCCTGATCTCCCCCTGCTCGTCCAAGATGCGTTCGCCGAAGCCTGGGTAGGTTCGGTTGAGTTCATCGAGAATGGCACCGAGGTTGGTGCCGGTTGCAGGCACTTCTTCCTGATTGTTGGTGAGCTTGCGGAGAGGTGCCGGGAT
>RGVM01000752.1 GCA_010027295.1 Chitinophagia bacterium | reverse complement strand
GTTACTCTCCGAAGCCGGCCCTCTCATTGAGGCCGCCCATGCCGAGCGGGAGAAAGCCGCTGAGGTCCTCGCCGCCAAGGTCGCCGCCGAACAGAAGCTGCGCTCGGACAACTACACGGCAGCCACCGGCGCTGTCTCCACCGTGGAGGGACTCCTGGGCAAGTCCCATGGCCTCACCGAAAAGCTGCGCGGCCTTCGGGCGAGCCTCATCGGCAGCCAAAACACCGCCGCTCCGCCCGCCAAACCCGGCGCGTAGTTCCCGCGACGCCCCAGGCCGTTTCCTGAACGACCCGCTCCGCCGCCCGCACGACCTCGGTCGCAGGCAATACGGAGCAGGTCGTTTCGTGAACTACCAGGGTAGCTTCGCAAACTACCTGGGTCGTTTTGAACATAAACAGGGGCGTTCACGACCCGGACGAGGTATCAGGCGAGGGCGACCACGTCGTTTCCCATGCGGACAGTGCCGCCTGGGAGGCGGCTGAGGTCGTCCGCCAAACGCCCCCGCGACACTAGGGAGCATACCAGGGTGTGCCAGGTGCAAAGACTGCTCTCTTGAGGTAGAGAAATGGAGCCAAGCACCTGGGAGCAGGACGAGCCGCGAGACGGAGTTCCCTCCATGCAACGCCCACCTCACCGCGTCAGCAACCGCCTCGCCCTCTGCTGCTCTGGGGGGATTTCAAGGGCCTGAGGGTTCTGTGCCATGATGGGCTTCGGGGTGTGGTGGGAGTGACTTTCCAGGTGGCCCACCGGCCCACGCCATGTTCCGCCGTCACTGGTGACGACTTCAATGCTATTGAGACGCATTCTCAAGTAAGCCTTGACATCGCAGCTTGGCAGCTTAATGCTCCTGCGAGTCAGTCTCATTAAGCCATCAATCTCCCATGAAACCATCCCTCCATAACCTTGGCTGCGCCCTCCTCGCAGCTTCACTGTTCACCACTCCCAATGCATCGGCAGACGAGAATCTCTTCGGCTACACATATGGGGCTGAAACGCTGCCTGAAGGCCGCTCTGAGGCTTACATTTGGCAGACCCTTCGCATGGGTAAGGAATCCGGGCATTACCTCGGTTGGGACCAAAAGTTTGAGTATGAGTGGGGCATTACCGATCGCCTCCAGGCATCGCTTTATCTCAACCTTAATGCCGTGGACATCGACGGCGTAGCAGGCTTTGCTGACCGGAGCGACTTTGGCTTCCTCGGCACCCAATTCGCTCTGAAATACAACGTCCTCAGCCCATTCAAGGATCCAATCGGTCTGTCGCTTTATGTGGAACCCGGCTACGTGGGAC
>RGVM01000751.1 GCA_010027295.1 Chitinophagia bacterium | reverse complement strand
TCATACTCCTTCTCCTGCGCCATATATCCCGAAATCTCCTTCGTCATGCGACCCGTACAGAGGATGAGCAGTCCGGTCGCCAGCGGGTCGAGCGTGCCGGCATGGCCCACCTTGCTGACGCGGGTGGCGATGCGCACTTTCTTGACGACGTCGAAGGACGTCCAGCGAAGCGGCTTGTCGATCAGCAGCACGCGTCCTTCCGCATAGGGCCGCTGCCAGGTTTCCGTGGTCAATCCGTATTTTTGACGAAGGTACCGTCCCGCGCCGGAATACTGTGCGTCGGGGACTTCCTGCAAGCGACATGACGCTCCTACAGCACACCGACTACCGCGTACGTTACCAGCAGCAGGTGGACAACGCCCGCGAATACGTCCTCCCGTTCATCGAGAAGGCGCTGCCCGTGCAGGATGGCATGGAAGTACTCGAGATAGGCTGCGGCGAGGGGGGTGTGCTGGTGCCTTTCCTGGAGCGGGGCTGTCGGGTGCTCGGTATCGAGCTGGATGCGCAAAAGTCGGCCTACGCCCGTGAGCTGCTGGCTGACGCCATCTCGGAAGGCCGTGCCGGCATCGTCAACAGGAACATATACGACGCCGACGCACTGGCCGACTACAGCGGCCGTTTCGACCTGATCATCCTGAAGGACGTGGTGGAGCACATACCCGACCAGGCACGCTTCATCCCCTATCTGAGGAGATTCCTGCGGCCGGGCGGTCATGTCTTCTTCGGCTTCCCGCCCTGGTGCATGCCGCATGGCGGCCACCAGCAGGTCTGTGAGAGCCGCATCCTTTCTAATCTTCCCTGGTTCCACCTGCTGCCCGCCCCCCTGTACCGCGGCGTGCTGAGGCTCTTCGGCGAGCCGGACGGCGTGGTGACGGAGCTCCTGGAGATCCAGTCGACGGGCATCTCCACGTCCCGCTTCGAGCGGCTGGTGCGGGAGAGCGGTTATTCTGTTCCGTTACGCACGCTGTTCCTCGTGAACCCCATCTACCGCTACAAGTTCGGGTGGCGGCCCCGCGAACAGTATCGCTGGGTGACGGGGCTTCCGCTGCTGCGCGACTTCGTGACGACCTGCGCCTGGTACCTGATTAGGGCCTGAGGCATCAGATGGCCTGTCTCGACTTCAACTCCAGATATCTGTTCACGACGGCCACGCCGAGGGACGCGGGGGGCGTGAGGATGGAGCGTATCCCGTAGCGCTTGAGTTCGCTTACGATGAGCCGCTTCTCCGAGACGAAGCGTGCTGCGACGGTCTGCCGGTATATGTCCTCGACGCTGTCGGCGGGTCGGGAG
>RGVM01000076.1 GCA_010027295.1 Chitinophagia bacterium | reverse complement strand
CTCGATCATACGCACACGGTGGGTCTCGCGGGGCGTGAGGAGCGAAAGGCAGACCCCCGACCGGCCTGCCCTGCCGGTTCGGCCACTGCGGTGGGTGTAGACCTCGGGGTCGTCGGGCAGTTCGTAGTTGATGACGTGGGTGATGCCGGTGACGTCGATGCCCCGGGCGGCAACGTCTGTGGCGATGAGCAGCTGAAGGCTCTTCTCACGGAATCGGCCCATGACCTTGTCGCGCTGGGCCTGGGTGAGGTCGCCGTGGAGCGCCTCGATATCGTACCCCTCCCGGATGAGCGACTCTGTGATGGTCTGGGCATCGGCCTTGGTGCGAGTGAAGATGATGCCATAGATGCCGGGGTTGAAGTCGATGACCCTTTTGAGGGTGGCATATCGGTTCACCGCATGGCAGATGAAGTATTGGTGGTCGATATTGACGTTGGCGGCATTGACCCGTCCGATGCTTACTTCGGCGGGCTCCGACATGAAGCGGCGGCTCACCTGCCTCACTTCGGATGGCATGGTCGCACTGAACAGCCAGGCGCTGTGTCGTCGGGGGGTGTTTTGCAGGATGAACTCGATGTCCTCGCGGAAGCCCATGTTGAGCATTTCGTCGGCTTCGTCGAGGACGACGTGCGTGATCTCCTCAAGCTGAATGGCCTTCCTCTCGATGAGGTCGATGAGCCTGCCCGGGGTCGCCACGACAATCTGAGGGCCCTTCCGTAGTTCCCGGATCTGATCACCTATGCTGGCGCCGCCATAGACAGCCACATTGTGGAGACCTCGGCTGCGGGCGGCGAAACGAGTAAGGTCCTGTGTGATCTGCATACAGAGCTCACGGGTAGGGCAGACAACCAATCCCTGAGGATGCTTTTTTCCGGCATCGCAAAGCTGCAACAGGGGCAGGCCAAAGGCTGCCGTCTTGCCGGTGCCCGTCTGGGCAAGTCCCACAAAATCGCGCGTGCCCGATAGCAAGATGGGGATGGCCTTCTGCTGGATGGGCGTGGGTTCCGTGAAACCGAGGTCCTGTATGGATGCGAGCAGGTCCTCACGGATGCCCAACGCTTCGAAACTCATATGGGGAATTTTCGCAAAGGTACCGCCCACAGCTCAAATGTGGGGACGAAACCTGCGCTACGGCTGAATTCAGCCGAGAATATATATAATAAAGAGAGGATGCGAACTGCTGGCAGGGGGAAATACCCGGTAGTGGTCTGGGAAAAAGAAACCGTCCCGTGGGTACGGGACGGCTTCAACGATTGCTTGCCTTTCGGCGAATGATTCTGATTACTTAGCGGCAGCCGTGTCAGCAGCGGCAGTCGTGTCAGCAGCGGCAGTCGTGTCAACGGCGGCGGGAGCAGCGGTGTCAACAGCAGCAGCGGTCGTGTCAACGGCCTCGGTCTTGGCACCACCACCGCAGGAAGCGAAGAATGCGATGGCCATGATGGCGATAAGCTTTTTCATTTGTCCTGTTTTTTTTGTTTGGATAAGGTTTTCAGACATTGATACCTGAAACTAAGGAAGGTAACCCGCCCTCCTGAAAAAAATTATTTTCCTTTGCGGGGGGTTACTAAAGCCCCCCAAAACGTATCAATTCATACAGGGTGTCCAGGATAGACCGTGAACATACGCTGCTGAAAGGGCTCGCGCTCAATGACAAGGAGTCCATACAGTCCATCTATAGCGAGAATTACGGACTCATCCAGGCTCTCGTCGTCAGAAACAGCGGTAGCGAAGATGACGCTAGGGATGTATTCCAGGAGGCCTTGCTCGTACTCTATGAAAAGGCCAGATCGGGAGATTTCGAGCTGAACTGTCAGATACGAACATATTTGTACTCTGTCGCCAGACGAAACTGGCTGAAGAAACTCCAATATCTGAAGCGGTTCGAGAGTCCCTCGGTACCACTTGAGGAAACTGTCCCGGTTGAGGATGACCTGGAGTCCCATGAAAAACTGAACGCACAATACGGCGTGATGAAGACGGCCATGGGTCGCCTCGGCGAACCCTGCAAGAGCCTTTTAGAGGCCTTTTACGTGCATCGGAAGAATATGTCGGAAATTTCCGCCTATTTCGGGTATACGAACGCCGACAATGCCAAGACGCAGAAGTATAAATGCCTCATGAGATTGAAGAAACTGTTCTTCGCAGAATACAAGTCCAAGTAACATGGATCAACACATATTGTTGGAAGCGGCTGAGAGATACCTACGTGGAGAGATGTCCCCCCAGGAGGCGGAAGCCTTCGAGGCCATGCGCCGCAACAACCCCGACCTGGACCAGCTGGTCGTCGAACACCACCTCTTGCTGGACCGCATGGACACATACGCCGACAGAAAGAGGTTCAAATCGAACCTTCACGACATACACCACACCCTGCAGGAGAACGGAGACATCCGAATGCTTGAACCTGAGACCCGTGGCAGACTCCTGGATCTATGGTCACGATACCGCCGGGTCGTAGGGGTTGCCGCCTCTATAGCCGGCGTCACGGCCCTGCTCATCAGCGGTCTGACATCCGTATTTTCCCCCAAGGCCGCCATCACGGAAGTGGAGGAACTCCGGCGCAAAGTGTACAGCCTCGAAAGACAGAGCAGCAACCAACGAGCCGAAATCAACGCCGTCCGAAAGAAAATTGAACCAGGAACAAACGTCAGCTTCGGTGGCACAGGCTTCCTCATCGATCCCAAGGGATACCTGGTCACCAGCGCACACGTGCTCACCGATGCTACCGGGGTCATCCTCCAGAACAACGCTGGCCATGAATATCGCGCCAGGATCCTCATGACCGATAGGATCCGCGACCTCGCCATCCTCAAAATCGAGGACGAAGACTTCTCGCCGAGGTCCTCCCTACCCTACGGTATCAGCCGTACGGGCATCGAACTGGCCGAACCCGTCTTCACTATGGGATACCCCAAAGATGAGGTTGTCTATGGGGAAGGTTACCTAAGCGCCAGCTCAGGACTTGAGGGGGACACCCTCTCCTACCAGATTACCATCTCGGCCAACCCCGGCAACAGCGGTGGCCCTGTGATCAATCGGAAAGGGGAGGTCATAGGCATCCTCAACGCCAGACAGGCCAAGGCAGAAGGCGTGGTTTTCGCCATACGTGCTCGCAACATCCACCGCCTTGTCGAGGAGTTGAAGGCAAAAGAGATCGACAGGGATCTGAAGCTGAGCACGTATTCCCAGATAAAGGGACTCGACAGGGTACAACAGGTCAGAAAGATCCAGGACTGCATCTACATGGTGAAGGTCCTGATGTAATACGCGCCCCCCTTCTTCCGACCTTTGCTGGTTACCCAGGCGTGGAACCATGCCGGTGCTCGTGTTGGTCCCACCACCGATTCGGATGGATCATGCGCCCCAGAGGCGGGTCGGATATTCTCCTTTTTCGACGAGTTCATTGACGCTCCGCCTGACTTCTGGCGCATCCTCCTTGTAGGTGACACCGAACCAGGATGCGGAAGTGGGGATGACTTCGATGATACCTTTTTTGTCGCTAATGAAACGGTCAGCCACTATGGGGATGAAGAACTCCGACTTTGGCTCCTGCATCCTGTTGTCCAGGAATTCGGCGAAAAGACCCCGCGCATATTCGAAGTAGGACGGGTGGAAGCACCAGAAGTTCATGGACACTTGGGCATCCATCGATAGCTCCCGGGGTTCGGAATTGTCATTGCATACCACAGTTCCGTCCACCATCGAGATGTTGAGCCGCTCGGCAATGGCCGTCAGATGACCCTTTGCATCAACCTCGCATACGCCCCGGTTGACGGTACCGTTGTCGGAAAGGGTCTTTAGCAGGCTGTACCCGATGATGGAATAGGTATTCATGTCACAGGGCCCGGTGAGGAAGGCGGCGGCTTTCTCGAAGGCATCGCGGCCGTAGAAGTCATCCGCATTGATGACGGCAAACGGCTCCCGTACGGCATCCATAGCGCATAGCACGGCGTGTGCGGTACCCCAGGGCTTGGTGCGCTCCGCAGGAACCTGACGGCCGTCGAGGAAAGAATCCAATTCCTGGAACACATATTCGGTCTGCACCAGCCCTTTCAGTCGGGGCTCAAAGATCGTACGGAAGGAATCGGCGAAGTCTTTGCGGATGATGAAAACGACCTTTCCGAAACCCGCCCTGATGGCGTCGAAGATGGAATAGTCCATGATTGTCTCGCCCGATGGGCCGAAGGACTCCGTCTGCTTCATGGATCCGTAACGAGATGCCATTCCTGCCGCAAGTATCACCAAAGTGGGTTTCATCATGCGTTTGTTGAATGAAATAATAATTTGCGAAAATAATTCATTTGTCCGGCAAGTAAAAGCCCCAGACCCTTGGCCATGACCGGATCGGTTCACTATCGGAGGCCATCACTGCAAGTGTGGCAGACAAGCCTCCCCAACCTTTCTTCGGATGCAAGTACAAAACGACACAACCGATCGTGTTAGTATGCAGATAGCCCCATTCCGGTGGCGGGAGGGTGTACCATCCTGGGATGTGCTTCGCCTCGATCTGCTGCACCCAATCGTCTCCGGCAACAAGCCCTTCAAACTGCAACCCTTCCTGTCGAGGGCGCGCGAAGAGGGCCGTACCGGAGTGCTGACCTTCGGTGGCCCCTTTTCAAACCACATCCATGCCACGGCATTTGCGGCGGCACAAGCCGGCATACGCTCCATGGGAATCATCAGGGGTGAGAAGGCTGCCACCCTATCCCCCACCCTGCGCGATGCGGAGGAATGGGGTATGCATCTCATGTACATGGAACGGGAGTCATATCGCCTGCACAGACGGCTGTCAGTTACCGAACTTCAGGCGCGATATACCGACTGGCTGCCGATACCGGAAGGCGGTTTCTCGGCAGAAGGAGCCTTGGGTGCCATGGGCATGCTGGTTGGCGTACCAACGCAGTCCTATGACCGCATCGTATGTGCCTGCGGCACCGGGACAATGGCCGCAGGTCTTCGGATGGCCGCCGCCCCTGACACGATCGTCACCGGCATTCCGGTGCTCAAAGGTCACTATGGCCTTGCAGCCGACATCCTAAGCCTCATTCCGGAAAAAGCCCTCACCGGAAAACTCAACATCATCGAAGGGTACGAATTCGGCGGATATGCCAGGAAGACAGAGGAACTGCTCAACTTCATGAGGCGTTTCCATAACGCCTCCTCGATCCCAACGGATTTCGTGTACACCGCCAAACTCATGTACGCTATTGACGACCTCTTCCGGAATGGCAGTTTCGGAAGCGATGAGCGCGTACTCGCCATCCATAGCGGAGGATTGCAGGGCAACCGCTCACTCCCCAAGCATATGCTCCCGTTTTCTTGACGACCTCATATCTTTGTCCTTATTCATGGTTCATTGCCACCGATATTTCAGGAAGCACGCCCAGCGGGCCCTACTCATCACAATTCTCACGCCTGCCCTTTCCGCCTTGGGTCAGGATACACTTCCTGAATTCACGGCAGCCATCCGTTCCGGCAGGACCGTCATCAGCTGGACCAACCCCTTCGAGAAAGTCGTACAGATCAGCGTCCAACGCTCCCAGGACAGTCTCTTCGGGTTCCGTACCATCGTGACCATGCCCGATCTCAGCCCCCGACACCCGCCAGTACTACCGCATCTATGTGCAATTCCCCTATGGTCGCTTCTTCCAGACATCCGTGAAGCGGCCCTCCGAACAGTCCTTGTATGCTGCGCCGGACGCGCGCGCGACACAGGACGTGATACCGCAACCGGTGGAGGAGCGACCGGCCATCTCGGGACAGCCCTCTGTCGGGAGGACCTTGCCCGAGATGCCGAAACCCGAGGATCCGAAAGACTACGAGAATATCATGAAAAGGTCGAAGGGTGTGTTCGTGAAGAAGCTGGCCTGGCGACACCTGCAGCCGGGAGACCCCATGCCGCCGGAAACTGCGGAACTCAAGGTCGTATTGCCCGCCAACCTCTTCACGCCCTCCCCCTTCCTCTTCACCAACAAGGACGGCAACGTGGTGGTGGCCATGCCACAACGGGCAGGCGGCCGTTACTCCGTGCATTTCTTCCTGCCGGAAGGACTTCCCCTCTTCCATTTCGATATGACGAAGGAGCCTATCCTCATCGTCGACAAGGTGAACTTTCAGCGCTCCGGCTGGTTCGACTTCGAGATCCGTCAGGACGGCCGCGTCAAGGAACGCAACCGCATCTTCATACCGAAGATGCGTCTCTGACGAGCCGACATCCGAAGACATCAGCGAAAGCCTCGCAAACCCTTTCCTCCACCTCCGCCATCTCCACCGGACGTCCCAGCTCGGCGGACAGGGAGGCCACACCCTTCCCCCGGATCCCGCAGGGTACGATACCGTCGAAATAGGAAAGGTCCGTGTTCACGTTCAGCGCCAAACCGTGCATGGTGATCCATCGGGAGCACCGGACACCCATCGCGCAGATCTTGCGGGCTCGTCCTGATACCTCCGGGTCCAGCCAGACGCCCGTCTCACCGGCACTCCGTCCACCATGGAGTCCATAGGTGGCCAGTGTGCGGATGATGACCTCCTCCAGATCCCGCAGGTATCGGCCGATGTCGGGATGCAGTCTCTCCAGGTCGAGGATGGGATAGCCCACCAGCTGTCCGGGACCGTGAAATGTGATGTCCCCGCCACGATTCGTCTTGTGGAAGGTGACGCCTCGGGCCGCCATCTCCTCCTCGCGCATTAGCAGATGCTCGGCCTTGCCGCTCTTGCCCAGCGTGTAGACGGGCGGATGCTCGCAGAGCAGCAGGTGGTGGACAGTCCCGGGGCCGGGCGACGTGGCGCGAAGCTCCGCTGACAGCCTATGCCAGGCCGACTTGGCCTCCACGTTTGATGCGAGCAGCCGCTCCTGCAGGTCCCATGCCTCCGCATATCCGATACGTCCCAGATGCCTGAGGTGCACGAACCTGTCGTCCATACCGCAAAAGTAGTTTCTTTCCGCAGATGCTATCTTTGGAGCCATGCACAGTGACAGGGACGATGGCTTCCCAACGGAAGCGGGGAGCACGGAGGCGGACGGCTCCGATGAGCTGTACGAGCGCCATGTGATGACGGTCGACAAGGGGCAGGAATCCGTCAGGATCGACAAGTTCCTGACGCAGCGCCTGACGAACGTGTCGCGCAACCGACTGCAGCAGGCCATCTCGGCACAGATGGTGCTTGTGAACGGCAAACCCGTCAAATCGAACTATCGGATACGGCCGGGCGACGGTATCGTCGTCTTCTCCGACAACGCGCCGGAGACGTACGAGGTGAAGCCCGAGCCGCTGCCGCTGCGCATCGTCTATGAAGACGACTCCATCATGCTCATCGACAAGGAGGCGGGCATGGTGGTGCATCCCGGCCACGGCAACTACAGCGGCACACTCGTCAACGGCGTGGCCTGGCACCTTCGGCAGGAAAGGCCTGACGTGACGGAGGATGCCTTACCCAGATACGGACTGGTGCACCGGATCGACAAGAACACGAGCGGACTGCTCGTGGTCGCCAAGACGGACAAGGCCGCCGTGGCGCTGGCCGGACAGTTCTTCGAACATACCGTCCACAGGCGCTACATCGCCCTGGTATGGGGTGAGCCGGAGGCGGATACCGGCACCGTGACGGGACATATCGGTCGACACCTCCGTTTCCGTAAGTTGATGGATGTCTTCCCGGAGGGCGACCATGGCAAGGAGGCCGTCACCCACTATACCGTACTGGAGCGGCTGCGGTACGTCAGCCTGCTGGAGTGCCGGCTCGAGACGGGACGCACGCACCAGATACGCGTCCATATGCAACACATCGGGCATCCCCTCTTCAATGACGATGTCTACTGCGGCGACCGCATCGTCAAGGGAACCGTCTTCACCCGCTACCGGCAGTTCGTGGAGAACTGCTTCGCGGTCTGCCCGCGCCATGCGCTGCATGCCCGCTCCCTTGGGTTTGTGCATCCGACCACCGGTGAGCGTATGACCTTCGAGAGCCCGCTTCCGAGGGACATGTCGGAGCTGATCGACCGATGGCGTCACTACGTGAAATACCGCCGGGACGAACCTGAATGAGCCCGCGGGCATCCAGTGGATAGTGTTCAGACGGGATCGACGTCGGCATCCACGAGCACGGAGCGGTACTGCCTGTCGTTACCCATGATAGCGAACTGCGTGCGCACCAGCGTTCGGGCACGGGCCACGAGCGTGGCGTCCTTGGGGAGTTTCAGCACGAGTTCTGTCCGGTACATCTGGCGTACCCGGTTGACGACAGGCTCAGCAGGTCCGATTAGGTAAGTTCCCAGCTCGGGTGTGAGATTGGCAGCCACCATCGCGGCGCACGCCTCCGCCCTGTCGCGATACTTGTGTCTGAAAGTGAGGCGGATGATGCGTGTGAAGGGTGGGTATCCGTATCTCGCCCTGGCTTCCGCCTCGAAGGCGTAGAACCCGGTGTAATCGTGCCGCATGACGTAGTCGAGCACCGGATGACCTGTCTGCGTGGTCTGGATGAGGACGTTCCCCCTGCTACCCTTGCGGCCGGCTCGCCCGCTCACCTGCTCCATCAGCTGGAAGGCCCGTTCATTCACGCGGAAGTCGGCAAAACCCAACAGCCCATCCGCATCCAGAATACCCACCAGGCTGACATGCTCGAAGTCAAGTCCCTTGACGACCATCTGCGTGCCTACCAGGATGTCGAGCTGTCGCTGTTCGAAGGTCTGGATGAGGGCGTCGTGAGCGGCCTTGCCTTTGATGCTGTCGAAGTCCATACGTCCGACCTTCGCCTCCGGCAGCAGGTTCTTCAGCTCCTCCTCGATGCGCTCGGTTCCGAAGTTCCGCTCCTGCCACTTGCTGCTGCCGCAGGCCGGGCAGGTGAGCGGCC
>RGVM01000750.1 GCA_010027295.1 Chitinophagia bacterium | reverse complement strand
CGGCCTTCAGGAGCATCTCAAAGCCGTGGTCGAGAAAGATCAAGACGGAATCAACTCGTCCTCGGTCGGTCGGTCGGTTGAATAGTTCGACGCTGAGGACGAGTGAATCGACCCCCTTGCCTCTCAGAATCTTGACTGCCTTTTTCATCACCCACTCCCCAGGTCGGGCCTGCCATGCCAATTCAAGCGACGATTGGCAATGCCATGCGCCCCGCCGAGTTTTCTCCTTTGGTGTCCGGCATCTCATCCCAGGTCCGTCCTTCAAGCTCGCGGCCCGTGCGACTCTTGTTTACGCCGCCCCATTGCTTGAAGAAGAACGGCACTTCCGCCGCGACACACTGGTCCCGAATGTCCATCACCCACTCCGAGTTCATCGTCCTCGCACCCGGGCCGGACTCGCCACCGACGATCACCCAGTCGATGCCGGTCAGATTGAGATCGGGCAGCGGCCCGAGCAGCGGCTCGACGGACAAGAACTTCACCGCCGCGCCGGTCTGCCGAAGGTGGTCGATGCGGAAGGCGTAGTCGGCGTTCTCTACGCTGACGCCCATCCAGACGTTCTCGGGCCAGTCGATCTCCCCCGACAGGTCGGCAACCCTCTTCGACCGCTTCGTCAACACCTGAAAGCGGTGCTGGGACGCCCGCCTCATGACGGAGAAGACTCGCTGGATGAACTCGGTCGGTACGTCGCGGTGGAACAGGTCGCTCATCGAGTTGACAAACACCGTCCTCGGCTTTCGCCACGACAACGGCTGGTCGAGCATGTCTTCGTGCAGCGTGAGCTTGAACCCGTTGGCGTAGTTCGGCTGCCCCATCGCTTTGAGCCGGCGGGCCATCCGCTCGGCGTAGCAGTGTTTGCAGCCTGGGCTGATCTTGGTGCAGCCGGTTAGCGGGTTCCACGTCGTATCGGTCCACTCGATGGACGAGTTCGTAGCCATGTCAGGCTCCCTTCGGCGGAAACTGGATTTCGACGTGGTCAGCCATCGTGTCCTCACGCCGCTCGCTCGCAGGCGGCTTGGCTACAACCTTCCCTTCGGCTTCCAGCAGCTTCAGGGCGTCCTTGTATTGACCCGGTGTCTCGGGACGCTCCAGGCCGTGGCTGAGGTAGACCCCGGCAACGGTGGCGGTCTTGCCCGCGAACGCGGTGAGCAGATCCTGGGCGAGGTCTGGCACTGGGTCGATGCAGTCGAAGATCAATGCTTGTTGCTTCGGCTTCGGACTGCATCCGTAGCCGGGAGTGCCGCCTTCAGACCATGAACTTTCCTTGGCCATGATGTCCTTCATGATCTT
>RGVM01000749.1 GCA_010027295.1 Chitinophagia bacterium | reverse complement strand
TCGAATGTGATCGGACGGACCGTGGGACGGCAGTTCGAATGTGATCGGACGGACCGTGGGACGGTAGTGGGACGGACGCTCCGGAGCGGATGGCCGGAGCGGATGGGCTGAAACTGGGCAAGATGCTTGGCACGATGCTGGACAGTCAGTCAGTTACAATGGACCCCAGTCCTGTACAGCTACGAGGAAGCGTGCGTACACCTCCACACCGTCAGAGACGACGACAGACGTTGACCAATGTTCAGGCCCCTGGATACAGCTCTTACGATGCTAGGTACCCGCTGAGTTTTTCCTTGTTTTCGGGAGACAAAACGGACTTTCCCTGTATTCGGGAGTCAAAACGGACACTCCAGTCCCGTTTGTGTCCCGGCACTAGTGTCCCGGCTCCCTCCGACCGACGACTTTGTACTTGGGAGCTCATTTCGGCGCTTTCGCAAATGGCGTCCCGCGCAGCTGCCGCGCCCCCCGCGCTCACAGAGGAGGGCGTGAAGCTGCTCTTCCTCGACCTGGACGGAGTCATCTGCTGCAACTACCATGGCGAGCTCGAGGCGGACAAGCTCGCGCTGGTCGGGAAGATCGTGGAGGAAACTGGCTGCCGGGTCGTGCTCTCGACTGACTGGCGGCGGCAGCCGCATCTGCGTGCACGCGCCGAAGAGACGCTCTCTGGGTTTGGCGTGACCTGCATTGGCGTGACTCCTCAACATCCCATGTACGCGCGCGTGCGGCCCAAGGAGATCCTCGCGTGGATGGCCGAGTACAATGGACCGATCGCTGCCTGGTGCGCGCTGGACGATCGCGACCTCGTGCTCGAGGAGGGCGGAGCGCCGGCGTTCATCAACCATTTTGTGCTCACCGAGTTCGCCACTGGGCTCACCGAGCCTCTCGCCCAGCGGGTCATCGTCCGACTCGTCTCGAGGGTCTCCCTGCCCAACCCGCACTCCATCCCCGAAATTGATAAGGATGGCATGGTGCTGCCGATTGGGCGGCCGAATACAATGCAAGAGCTGGACTACAACCTTCTCACCGAGGTGGTGGCGACCACGCTGGATGTGTGCCGGAAGCACTATGGGAGCGTCCCTGCGATTCCGGAGCTCATGCAGTTCTCGCAGCAGGCTCTGGAGAATCTGGGCGTCAAGGGCGACCTTAAGGAGCGGAAGGCAGACTTTACGAAGATCGTCGACATGATGCTGCACGGTCAAGATGGTACTTGCGCTCCTCCTGCACGTCGATCGTCCAGAGCTGGGATGTGCGCGCCCCCAGAGGATGCTCAAGATGCTCAAAATGCTTCCTGCCCT
>RGVM01000748.1 GCA_010027295.1 Chitinophagia bacterium | reverse complement strand
GAGACCCTCTACAGCTGCGGGCTGCGCGTCAGCGAGTTGACGGGCCTGCGGCGGTCGAACCTTCACCTGGAGACGGGGTTCGTACGCGTCGTCGGGAAGGGCGACAAGGAACGACTCGTACCCATCGGTCCAGACGCGGTCAAACACCTGAGGATATACCTCTCGACGGTGCGCGTACAGCTGCCCGACGTGCCGGGATATGGCGACCATGTCTTCCTCAACCGAAGGGGTCGGTCGCTCAGCCGCGTCATGGTGTTCTATATCATACGCGACCTGGCCCGGGCGGCCGGGATCCGGAAGGACATCTCCCCGCACACCCTCCGGCACTCCTTCGCCACCCACCTCGTGGAGGGTGGCGCCGACTTGCGCGCCGTGCAGGAGATGCTGGGGCATGAGAGCATCACGACAACAGAGATCTACACGCACCTTGACAGGAGTTTCCTGAAAGAGACCCTGCTCCGCTACCACCCTGCCTTCGTGGGGCCGCAAGGCGAAACGCAGTCCCTCTGACAGGACGGAATAGTCGACTTGACATCCATCCCCACTCACCCTATCCCCCATGAGAATCCCGGGCATGCACGAACGCTCCCCCGCTTTGACCTATCTTCGCCGTAAATACCAAACCACCATGCATAGAATCCTCACCGCCGGCATCCTGGCGATGTCGACCCTCGCCGCATCTGCACAGTCGCTGCGCACTCCGGCCGCCTCCAGCACACAGACGGTCAAGCAGGACTTCGGCCTCACCTCCATCGAACTCAGCTATTCGCGCCCGAGCATGAAGGGCCGCACCATCTTCGGGGCACTCGTCCCCTACGGCGCCGTATGGCGCACCGGTGCCAACAATGCCACCACGGTCAGCTTCGCCGACGAGGTGATCATCGGCGACAAGAAAGTGCCGGCCGGAAAGTACGGACTCCTGTCCATCCCCAATGCGGGCGAATGGACGCTCATCCTCACCAAGCAGCTAGACGTCACCAGCCCCTCGGCCTACAAGCCCGAGATGGACGTGGTGCGCGTGAAGGCCACGCCGCAGAGCCTTCCCTTCAGCATCGAGACGTTCACGATGATGTTCTCCAACGTCACCGCCTCCGGCATCGACCTCCAGATCATCTGGGAACAGACGGCCGTCACCCTCCCGATCCGCCAGGACGTCGAAGCCCGCGTCATGGCACAGATCGAGAACGCCATGAGCAAGGACAACCGTCCCTACGCCCAGGCGGCACAGTATTATGTCGAGAACGGCAAAGACCTCAACAAGGCCGCCCAGTGGTTCGACAAGGCCACGGAGCTGAACCCGAACCAGTACTGGGTATGG
>RGVM01000747.1 GCA_010027295.1 Chitinophagia bacterium | reverse complement strand
GTGCGATAATCGCCCTTCCAGACGGGCCGACTGGCGGGCCC
This sequence comes from Chitinophagia bacterium, assembly GCA_010027295.1. Classification (GTDB taxonomy): domain Bacteria; phylum Bacteroidota; class Bacteroidia; order Chitinophagales; family Chitinophagaceae; genus Pollutibacter. The sequence goes on along the minus strand of RGVM01000747.1, from coordinate 1,278 downwards.
TTCCTTCAAGGGCGATAAGTCATGAATATTCACGAGCATCAGGCGAAGGCCGTTCTGAAGGAATTTGGGGCCCCGGTTGCTCCCGGAGTCGCGGTTTTTTCCGTCGAGGAGGCCCGTGCGGCTATCGACAGCCTTCCTGGCCCTCTGTGGGTGGTGAAATCCCAGATTCACGCCGGCGGACGCGGGAAGGGTCGCTTCAAGGAGGTTGAAGCTGGAGACAAGGGCGGGGTTCGGCTCGGCTTCTCCAAGGATCAGGCGTTCGATCACGTGAAGGCGATGCTCGGCCGGACGCTGGTGACCAATCAGACCGGACCGTCCGGCAAGCAGGTCAATCGCATCTATATTGAAGACGGGGCCGATATAGAAAAGGAACTCTATCTGTCGCTCCTCGTCGACCGCGCCACCGGGCGGGTTGCGTTCGTCGCCTCCACCGAGGGCGGTATGGACATCGAGGAAGTCGCCCATGCGACCCCTGAGAAGATACTGACAATCCAGATCGATCCGTCAGCAGGCGTTACCGAAGCGGACGGGGTCCGGCTGGCGGACGCGCTGAAGCTGGCTGGAGAGGCCCGATCGGACATGATCTCGCTCAGTCAGATCCTGTATCGGGCCTTCGTCGAGAAAGACATGTCGATGCTCGAGATCAATCCGCTCATCGTCATGAAGAACGGCCGCCTCCGCGTCCTGGACGCCAAGGTGTCGTTTGATGGGAACGCTCTGTTCCGTCACCCTGATATTCAGGCTCTTCGCGACAAGACGGAGGAAGACGAGAAGGAGATCGAGGCGGCCAAGTGGGATCTCGCCTATATCGCGCTCGATGGAACCATAGGCTGCATGGTCAACGGCGCGGGTCTCGCGATGGCGACCATGGACATCATCAAATTGTATGGCGAGGAGCCGGCGAACTTCTGCGATGTCGGTGGCGGCGCCAACAAGGAGAAAGTCACGGCCGCCTTCAAGATCATCATGAAGGACCCGAAAGTTAAGGGCATTCTGGTCAACATCTTCGGGGGTATCATGAAGTGCGACGTGATCGCCGAAGGCGTATTGGCGGCAGTGAGGGAGACGTCTCTTGCGGTTCCTCTGGTCGTGCGCCTTGAGGGTACGAATGTGGAAAAGGGAAAGAAAATCATCGCTGATTCAGGGCTTAATGTGATCCCGGCGAATGATCTCGATGACGCCGCTCAGAAAATCGTAGCCGCCGTCAAGGGTCGATAGCTCTTCGTCGGGTCCTGTATCGCCACCGTTTCATTCAGAAAAAGCTGCGCCGACAGTCGC